>JAKATS010000372.1 GCA_021818645.1 Acidobacteriota bacterium
GAAAAGCAGGGAGCGCGGGCGGCGGCGAAGCGGCTGGGGCTGCCGATTTTACCGGGATCAGAGGGTGCGGTTGAGGACGAGATTCAGGCCCAGACGGTGGCCGCGGAAATCGGCTATCCGGTGATTCTCAAAGCCGCCAACGGCGGCGGCGGACGAGGCATGCGCATTGTCCGCAGTGAAACGGAGCTGGCTGCGGCATTTGCCGCCGCCCGCACCGAAGCCGCCGCAGCATTCGGCAACGGCGACCTGTATCTGGAAAAATTTGTCGAACGCCCGCGCCATATAGAATTTCAGGTGCTGGGTGACGAGCATGGCCAGGTCATGCACCTGGGCGAACGCGAATGCACTATTCAGCGCCGGCATCAGAAGCTGATCGAGGAAACGCCCTCCCTCGCCCTCGCCGCCAAGACCCGGAACGAGGTGGGCGCGGCGATCATCCGGGCTTTGCGCGAGGTGGGGTACGCCAACGCCGGCACCATGGAATTTCTCATGGACGATGCCGGCCAGTTATCGTTCATTGAAATGAATACCCGCCTGCAGGTTGAGCACGGGGTAACGGAATGGGTGAGCGGGGTGGATCTGGTCAAGGCGCAGATTCGCATCGCGGCCGGCGAAAAGCTAGAGGCGGCGATCGGGCCGCTGGCCCAGGTGCGCAATCATGCCACGCTGAATCACGGCCATGCAATCGAATGCCGTATCAACGCCGAAAATCCCGACACCTTTGCCCCTTCGGCCGGCCGGGTGACGGCGTTTCATCCGCCCGGCGGCATCGGCGTGCGGGTGGACACGGCCATGTACAGCGAAGCGATGATGCCGCCCTATTACGACTCCCTGGCGGCCAAGCTGATGACTTACGGCGTGGACCGGCCCGAGGCCCTGGCCCGCATGCAGCGGGCGCTGGGCATGTTCGTGGTCACCGGAATTGAAACATCCATTCCGCTGCACCAGCGCATTCTGGCCGATCCCGATTTTCAAGCCGGCCGCTTCGATACCCGCTTCATGGAGCGCTTCCAACCCAAAAGGCAGCGCCGCGGCGCATAGAAGCGCCCAGCCTTACGCCGTGGGTTTAGCCCGACTGAGGCCATAGGCATAACTGGAGCAACTGATCAGGAAAAACAGCGCCGCGACTTCAAAAAAGTTGCGGGGGAAAAATCCGGTAGACGCCGCGATGCCATCCAGCCGGCCGTTCATGGTCAGCAGCCGGAAAATCACGCCTAATACGGCACACACCCATCCCAGTTTGTAGCAGACGCTGATCAATGATTTCATCGTAAACTCCTGGTTGTCATCAATGAATGCCGGGCGCCAGCAGCTTTACCCGGGTTTACCCGGAATTGCAAGTAAACGGCCTGATTATGCCCCGGAATGACGCTGGCCACAAGTGTTATTTTGTGAGAGAAATCACAAAAAGACGAGGACGGATGAGAATTTCGCCAGCAAAGCGATCAAGGAGCATATATATAAGGAGGTATTGTGCCCGCATCGCGGCGGAGTGGCCCAGCCCTTGGACTTCGAGGGCGCGGATGGCAATGCCGATCTGCCGGGTGAGGGCGTCAATGAAGTGCCGCCAAGTATTGCCGGGATACCGATCGAGAATTTTGCAGCGAACGGCTAAAAGTGTCTTATTCGGCTGTCTCAGCCCAGGGGTCCACCCCATCCTGTTCTTTATTCCCATCTATACTGATTTCATTGCGGGTACCGGATTGCCATGAGCCAACTCCTGTTTTCCAGCCTGGTGGTCCTCGGCTCCTTCCTGGGCGGCGTGCTGGGTTCCATGTCCGGGCTGGGCGGCGGCGTGGTCATTGTACCCTTGCTGGCGCTGCTGTTTCACGTCAATCTCCACTACGCCATCGGCGCTTCCCTGATCTCCGTAATAGCGACCTCTTCGGGCTCGGCCGCGGCCTACGTGCGTGAGGGCTACTCCAACCTGCGCATCGGCATGTTTTTAGAGATTGCTACCACCATTGGCGCCCTCTGCGGCGCCTGGCTTTCGACCCGCGTACCCACTTCGGGCATTGCCATCGTCTTTGGCCTAGTGCTGCTATATTCGGTCTATCTTTCCTTGCGCAAGCGGGGCCAGGCCGTGCCGGCGCATGATCCCTGGTCGGATCGGCTCAAGATGAACGGCACTTTCCCGGTCGCTCCCGGCCAGCGGCGGGAATACTCCGTCACCCATATCTCCGGCGGCTTTGGCGCCATGTTTGGCGCGGGAACGCTCTCCGGCCTGCTCGGCATCGGCTCGGGCGCGGTCAAAGTGCTGGCTATGGATAGCATCATGCACATCCCCTTCAAGGTCTCCACCACCACCAGCAACTTTATGATTGGAGTCACGGCCGCCGCCAGCGCCGGCATTTATCTGCGCAAAGGCTACATCGTTCCCGCCCTGGCCGCTCCCGTCATGCTGGGCATTCTGCCCGGCGCTTTGCTCGGCGCCAAACTGCTGGTCAAGTCGCAGTCGCGGACCTTGCGCTGGATTTTTTCCGCCGTCATTCTGGTCCTCGCCGTCGAGATGATTTACAACGGCTGGATGGGGAAAATCTGATCCATGCCGCCCCTCCAAGACCAGCAAGTCGAGTCTTTTATCGGGCTGCTATTGCGCACCGGCGTGTTGTTGTCGGCTGCGGTGACGCTGCTTGGCTTCGCTGTCTTTCTGCTGCATCACGGCGCCGCCTTCCCCCGTTACCATGCCTTCCTTGCCGCGCTCGGCAAGTTTCCCGCTCTCTCGGCGCTGGCGCATCAGGCTGGAAGCGGGCATGCCAGCGCGATTTTGCAGATTGGCATTCTGTTATTAATCGCCACTCCCGTGGCCCGGGTCGCCTTTCTGTGCGGCGCCTTCGCGCTGCAGCGCGACCGCCTCTACGTCGGAGTCAGCGGCCTGGTGCTGTTGGTGCTGTTGTTTTCCCTGTTCCTGGCCAAATAACCGCGTGCGAACCTTTACGCAGCGGGAAGCTTGGGCGTGGCCAGAGAACGGCGGACGGGAAGATGTATGCCGCGCAGCTTGAGCCATTCACAGTGGAATTCCGCGCCCAGCAGGATCGCGAGCGCGCCCAGGTAAAACCACATCATGAGCGCGATGACCGCCCCGAGCGAGCCATAGACGGCCGAATCGCCGCCGAGATAATCCAGGTAGAGCGTCAGGCCGAAGGAGGAAAGCCCCCATAAAACCATCGCCGCCAGGGCGGCAGGCCAAATGCCGAGGACGGACGCGCTCCGGTGTTTCCGCCCGTTGGCGGCGCCGGCATCGCCCCAGCCGACATTGGGCGCATGGCGATAGAGCAGAAATACGGCGGTGATGAGAAAGGCGTAGGCCAGCAGCCAGCGCAGGGCCGGCCAAATCCAGCGCATCCCCCAGCCCGCCCGGCGCGCGCCGAAGACGACAACCAGCAGTTTCGAGCCCAGCAGCAGCAGCGCCAGCCCGCTCGCCAGGAAAAATCCAGCGCTGAGCGACAGCAAGAAGGAAAGCGCCAGGCGGTGCGGGTAAGAACGGGTTTCCGAAACTTCGTAGGTTGTATTCAAAGCCGACATCAAGCCGAAAATACCCTGCGAACCCGAATAGAGCAGCAGTCCCGTGCCCAGGCTGAGCAGATCTTCGCGGGGCTGACGCAGCAATTGCCGCAGTTGCCCGGCGACCAGCCGGGCGGCGGATCGGGGCAGCACCCCGGCCAGGCCCGCAATCGCGTTATGGATCATCGCCGCGGCGTGGAATATGCCCAGCAAAGCGGCCAGCAGCAGCAGCAGCGGGAACATCGAAAACAGAAAATAAAAACTCAGCGCCGCCGCCCGATCCGGCAGATCGTCTTGCATTCCCTCCCGCAGCGTATTGGCCAGCAGCTTCCAAATGCGCATGGAAACTTATTAGAAGTCCCGCCGTACTGGCTGGTAACTTAGCTCCCCGATGGCAGACCGATCTTTTCCATGTTCATGGTGGCACGAATGGTTTCTGGATGTGCGGCCGGACTCAGGGGTGGGATCCCATGCAAAATCAGGACCCGGCGGAATCCCCAACCAGCGAACAAACCATGATGGCTGTCGCCGGCCATGTCCCAGCCAGAATGCTCCGGCACTCCAGCCATATCAGGCTGAAGGCCAAACGGGCAGCGCTTGACATATTGGCCGGCGGCAGAGAAATGATGCCCGATATGGGGCATGGTCAAGACAATCACGTCACAATTGAGCAATTGGCCCAACCAAAGTCACGGCAAGTTGTTGAATTGTTTGGCGGGGACGACGGGGCTCGAACCCGCGACCTCCGACGTGACAGGCCGGCGTTCTAACCAGCTGAACTACGTCCCCGCAACCACACCATTTTATCAGAATCATCCGCAACTGCAGCATGCTCAGGGATGCTGCCAGCTTAAGCTGTAAATTTCATTCAGTCCGCGCGCGCGGGAGACCAGGGGACGATTATGCCAGTCCAGCCCGCTCCAGCCATCCACCAGCCAGCCGTAACGATTCATACTGACAATTTCATGCAGTTTGCCCGTCGCGGGATTATAGCGATAAAACCCCAGATTATTGCCGCGGGTATCGAAATAAAGCTCCTTACCCCGGCGCGACCAGATGGGATTATCCACCTGCGTGATCGCGGTCATCCGCCAGCGCCGCCGGCGAGTCGAATAGATGACCAGCCGCTGCGAATGCTGGCGCAGGGCGGCGATCCAGCGACCGTTGGGCGACCAGCGCGCCGTCCATAATCCCTGAGAGCCGGGCAGGGTTGTAAACGTGCGCTGGGCGAGGCTGTAAATATGGATGCCATTGGGCATGGGGAATTTCCCCTCAGAATTGGGCAGGTCCCCATAGACCAGGCGATTTCCATGCGGCGACCAACCGGCAATTCCCACATTCACGCCGGCGCGC
>JAKATS010000067.1 GCA_021818645.1 Acidobacteriota bacterium
GCCTCTGGCTGTGGGAAGAGTGCCTGCGTGCCTGGCGTGAGGCCGGCCGTGACTGGCCGCGGGATGAGCTTTTAGCCGCGGTGCAGGCTGCGGATGCGGCCCGGGCGGGGTTTGACGTACAGGCCCCCGAACTGCTGCTGCCGGGCCATATGCCGGAGCGCATCTGCCGTCAGCTCGCCGCCGCCGGCATTCCCGCATCGCCCGCACCCGAGGCCGCGCCGCGGCTTTCCGCCTTGATTTTCGCCAGCCTGGCGCAGGCCTATGCGGAGAGCTTACAGCAGTTGAGCGGCATGACCGGCCGGCGGTTTCGCCGGCTCATTGTAGCCGGTGGCGGGGTGCGCAATCAGGTGCTGAATCAGCTCATCACTGCGCGCACCGGTGTGGAAATTGTGCTTGGCCCGGCCGAGCCATCATTGGCCGGCAACGCAGGTGTGCAACTGCATGCGCTTAAAACACGCTCATGATGTCTTGTCCCCGGGCGGCAGTTCCGGCAGCGCGCAGAACTGGCCCTGCGAAAAATGAGCCGCCTGCACGCCCAGGGCGCGATTGAAGCGGGCGCGAAAATTTTCCCAGGCCACCCCGGCGGCCAGCTCAATTATCTGGCGCTCGCTTAAATGCTCCCGCAGGGCGGCAAACGCTTCGTCCGAAACCGCGGCCGGCGTGAGTGTCATCTCGGCCGCAAACCGCAGCACGGCTTTTTCCGCCGCATCGAAATGCGGGCTGGCGGCATAGCGCGGCAGGTCGCGCAGTTGATCTTCGTTCAGGCCATCTCTTCTGCCCCCGGCAGAATGAATGTCCAGTCAAAAGGGGCACCCGGTCAGGGCTGCCGTCTTCAGCATGGCCAGCCGCTTCCAGCGTGGTGGCAGCGTGCCGGGGCGGTTATCGAAACGTTCCATCGCCACCGTGGCTTCGAGCAGGCCGGGAACGCGCGCCCGCAGCTGCATGGCTTCCGGCACCATGCCCAGGCGTTTGCGTATGGCGGTAAAAATCAGGCGCACGCGCCAGGGCGCTTGCCTGGGTTCCAGTCCGGTCATTCTAGCCATGGGATTCCCTCGCCTGATATTCAGGGCTTGATCACCTGTCCATAGGTGGAGTGATACCGCCCATGCCATTTGGCGACTTCTTCCGCCGGCAGCGGACGAGGCTGGCCCAGCAACAGCGCCAGATGGCAGGTGCGGGCGACATCTTCCAGCATGATGGCGGCCTTCAGCGCGGCGCGCGGACTCGCGCCCCAGCTGAATGTGCCATGCTGCGCCAGCAGAATGGCCGGCGCCCGATTTTTATGCTTCAGAATGGCTTCGCCGATATGTTCACCCTGGTTATCCACATACGGAGCGCAGGGGATAGATTCTCCAAATTCATCGGCGATCGCGGTCAGCAGGGCGGGAATCGGCCGCCCCAGCAGGGCAAAGCTGGTGGCATAGTTCGAATGCGTGTGCACCACCCCGCCCAGATCATCCAAGTGCCGGTAAAGATAAAGGTGATGCGGCAGATCCACGCTGGGCTTCAGTCCGGCGTCGGCGATTCCAGGCATGGCAAAGCGCCGGCCCTGCAGATCGGTGAGGGGCAGCATTTCGGGCGTGAGGCATTCGTAATCCACCCCGCTCGGCTTGATCGCGATCAGTCCCAGTGCGCGGTCAATCCCGCTGGCGTTGCCGGAGTGTTCGGTCACCAGCCCGGCACGATAAATGCCCCGGTTCGCCGCGCAGACCGCCTCGCGCAATGCCTGCAGGCGATGGCGCGCATCCTGAAGTTTGCTTTTAACTGGAGGTTTCAATTTCTGCTCCCTGGCTCAGGGGATGAACATTCGCCCCTCGTTGGGCAGGTTCCGTCAGGAAACGCTGACCCCGGCGCCGATCCCGGCCTTGATCTCGCGCAGGCGCTGCATGACTGCGTTTCCGCCGCGGCCAAAATAATCATGAAGGGTCAGATACTCACGGTACAGCCGGTCATAAATCCGGGTCGCCTGCGGGTTGGGCTGGTAGGCTTCGGGCCGCAGTCGCGCCATGGCCTGCGCCGCGGCGCGGATATCGGGATAGGCGCCGGCGGCCACGGCCGCGTGCAGCGCCGCGCCCAGGGCGCAGGTCTGCTCGCTGGCCGCGACCCGGATCGGCTTGCCCGTCACATCGGCATAAATCTGCATCAGCAGCCGGTTGCGCACCGGCAATCCGCTGCAGGCTACCAGTTCATGAATCGGCACGCCGCCTGCGGCCAGGGTTTCCACGATCACGCGGGTGCCGAAGGCGGTGGCTTCGAGCAGCGCCCGGTACATTTCTTCCGGTCGGGTCTGCAGCGTGGCGCCCAGCAGCACGCCGGAAAGATGGTGATTCACCAGCACCGAACGGTTGCCGTTCCACCAGTCCAGCGCCAGCAAGCCGCTGGATCCGGGCTGCAGCCGGGCGGCTTCGCGCTCCAGCCAGTCGGGCAGCGAAAGCCCGGCCGCCCGCGCCGCCGACTGCGCACTCTCCGGTGCGCAGGCGCGGAAGTACCAGGCGAAAATGTCGCCCACCGCGCTTTGTCCGGCTTCATAGCCCCAGGTGCCCGGCACAATGCCGTCGCGTACCACCCCGCACATGCCCTCGACCATGTGCTTTTCCGCCCCCAGCAGCATGTGACAGATCGAGGTGCCCATGATCATCACCAGCCGCCCCGTTTCGGTGACGGTGCAGGCGGGTACGGCGGTATGGGCATCCACGTTGCCGATCGCCACCGGCGTGCCCGGCCGCAGTCCGCTCAGCCCGGCCATCCGGGCCGTCAGCCCGCCGGCGCGCTGGCCGAGAGGATGGTATTCGGCGGTCAATTTATCCAGCGCATCGCCGAAGCGGGCGTCCAGGCTGGCAAAAAACTCCCGCGCGGGAAATCCGCCTTCGTCGCTGAACCACATCGCCTTATAGCCGGCGGTGCAGGTGTTGCGCCGCTCCGCGCCGGTGAGTTGCCAGACGATCCAGTCGGCGGCTTCCAGGTAGCGCTCGCTGGCGCGGTAGATTTCGGGCGCCTTTTCCAGGGTTTCAAGCAGTTTGGAGAACATCCACTCGGCCGAATAGCGGCCGCCGTAGCGGGCGATGAATTTTTCCCCGCGCGCCTGGCCCTGGGCATTGATGCGCTCGGCCGCGGCCTGGGAGGCGTGATGTTTCCACAGCTTGACCCAGGCGTGCGGGTTGGCGCGATAACGCGCCTCCCGGCACAACGGCGTGCCGTCGCGGCGGGTGGGCAGGCAGGTGGAGGCGGTGAAATCGGTGCCGATGCCGATCACCTGCTCGGGCCGGATGCCGGCCTGTTGCAGGGCTTGCGGCACGGCTTCCGAAAATACCCGCAGGTAGTCGTCAGGATCCTGCAGCGCGCTGTCGGCTTCGAGCGGCGTGCCGTCGGGGAGCTGGCGGTCCAGCACGCCATGAGAATAGGGATAAACAGCGCTCGCGGCCTCGCTTCCGTCGGCCGCGTTGACCAGCAAGGCCCGCCCCGATTCGGTTCCGAAGTCCACGCCCAGAAGGAATTGATCTCGTAGGTTCATGATGGACACAGCCATTATAATCAGCCAGTATGGATGACGTTGAAAGAATTTGGCCTGACGAAGCTTTGCAGTGGCTTTATAGTCGGGCTTTAAATCTTGATCAGTTGGTATTGAATGCTTCAGATTCTATTGATATAAAAGCATCCGTATTGGTGGCTGTCTTCGCGTTGCTTATGGCCGTGGCATTGGAGATGTTCCATGCTCGAGCCATCAGCTATCAAAAGTTTATGATTGATATTGCGATCGTAACGATATCCGTTTCCGGTGCATTAACGTTATTTTCATTATGGCCGCGTAATTATGAAACGGATGCATTTCCGGAAGAAATCCAAGAATGGATGCATAAACTTCGCAGGAATCGCGCCCATGAGCCATCGGATTCGCAAATCAACTTCAGCCGGGAGATTTTAGATCTATATATTGAGGATTTAAATGCCAGAATAAAAATCAATTTTGGGATCAACCAGTTCCGAATGAAATTCTTGAAGCTAGCTTTCCTGGGATTGGTTTTCTCGGTATTATTATTAATGTTGGTTGGGCTAATTTAAGCGCCTTTTTCTATTTTTCCACGCGGCGGTTTGGGTGGCGCAGGCCGTGGCACCTGAGAATCTTGAGAATCTCGTAAAGGAATAGGCTGCTGCGATGGCTGTTTGGCAGTAGGCATATCTAAAAATATATCAAAAAAGCACCATGTGCCCGCGCTGAGTGCGGCTACGAACTTTTTCGCCTGCATCAGGGCGATGTCGCCGCAGGCGCACATGCGAATTTCCAGACCCCCCTTGACACAAAGATGAAGACGTGGCTGGGAATCTATCTCAGCCGCGAAAAAATAAGCCTCACGGAATCCTCCGTGAGGCTTAAGTGTAAAGGCTTGATCGGATGGGGCAATTTTCGGCGCGGTTCGCCGGTGCGGATCGCCCCACTCGGGTATTAGTACATGCCGCCCATGCCGCCCGGACCTCCCGGAGACGCCGGAGATTCTTTCTTCTCCTCCGGAATTTCGGCCACCAGGGCTTCGGTGGTCAGCATCAGGCCGGCAATCGAGCCGGCATTCTGCAGCGCGAAGCGGGTCACCTTGGCCGGGTCAATCACGCCGGCCTTGACCAGATCTTCGAACTTTTCCGACTGGGCATTGAAGCCGAAGGCGGCGTCGTTCGATTCCTTGATCTTGCCCACGATGATGGCGCCTTCCTTGCCCGCGTTCTGGGCAATCTGGCGGAGCGGTTCTTCCAGCGCCCGGCGCACGATGTTGACGCCGATCTGCTCGTCGCTGTCATCCACCTTCAGGTTGTTGACGGCTTTTTCCGCCCGCACCAGAGCGACGCCGCCGCCC
>JAKATS010000190.1 GCA_021818645.1 Acidobacteriota bacterium
CGTTGGGAGTGAAGGTCAGGTCCACCACTTCGCGGTAAAACCCTCCCGGCTGATGCTGCAGGTTGGAAACCTCGAAAAAACTGAAATGGCGGTGATAGGTATAGTTCCCGCGGGCGTGCAGAAACCGCAGTTCGTTTTGCGCCGCCGCCCGCAGCAGTTGCTGCTGCGGCCCCGGCGCGGAAATGATCTGTCCTGCCAGCCCAAGGGCCAGCCCGCTCCAGATCAACCCCACGCGCCACGCCATATTCCTATTATGCCCGCCAGGATGGAGGACGGATAAATTTGAATTTTTGCCATCGCCCCGGCCGGGACCGCAGTCCTCCGGACGGGTGCTTTTTCCCGTGAAAATTATCGCTTCGCCTGATCCAGTTGCTTGGCGATTCGCGCCATTGTGCCCAGGTCCAGCTCTTCCGCCCTTGCCTGAGGAGTCAGGCCGCATTCCCGCCAGGCTTGTTCCAGCGCCGGTGCCGGATAAAAAGGCTTCAGATTATTGCGCAGGTTTTTCCGTTTCTGGGCAAAGGCGCGCTGCAAAAATTCCCGCATGCCTTCCCGCTCCCCTCCCGGCTCAGGCGCATGCCAGCGCAGACGCAGCAGCGTGGAAGTGACCTTGGGCGCGGGCTGAAACGCGCCCGGCGGCAGATCGAAAAACCGCTCCGCCGAGGCGCTCAGCCCAACCGTGCAGGTCAGGTATCCATATTCTTTGCCTCCCGGTTTGGCCAGAATGCGTTCGGCCACTTCCCGCTGCATCATCAGCACCGTGTCGCCCAGCTCCCCGGCCGCATCGCACAACTTTTGCAGAATGGGGCTGGTAATGTAATACGGCAGGTTGCCGAAAACTCGGCGCCGCGCGGCCCGTGCCGCCGCGCCTTCCGGCGCGTCGGGTGCGAGGCCGGCTTCCATGGCCTGGAACGCGGCGGGCAGGTCTGTCTTTAAAATGTCCTGCTCGATCACGCTGACCCGCGGGTTGGCCTGAAATCGTTCCCGCAGCCGCGCCGCCAGCTCGCGGTCCACTTCCACAATCGTCAGCCGCGCGGCCTGTTCCGCAATCCGCTCGCTCAGCTCGCCTAGGCCGCCGCCGATCTCCAGCACGCAGTCCTGGGGCTCGGCCGCGAGCGCGGTGACCACCCGCTCCTGCCAGCCCGGCGATACCAGAAAATTTTGTCCCAGCCGTGCCGGCATGCGCTTAGATTACTCGATCAGCTCATGCTTCTCGGTAGCGTTCGCTTAATGTGGGACGTAGGACGTGGGACGACAGCTTCCTTTATCCTGAAACCATGTCACCCGCCCGGCTTCCCCTGGCCATACTGATTCCCGCCCGCAATGAAGCGGCGCGCCTGGCATCTGCTTTGGAATCGGTCCTGAACCAGCCGGCGGCCGAGATCTGGGTTATCAATGACGATTCCCACGACGCCACGCCCGATCTGGTCCGGCAGTTTCAGGCCCGCGATTCTCGCGTGCATCTGCTCACCCTGAGCGGCAGCGACCCCGGCTGGACGGGCAAAAATCGCGCCCTGCGCGCCGGCGCGCTGGCTACGGCCCAGCCCTGGCTTCTGCTGCTCGATGCCGATGTCGTGCTGTTGCCCGGCTGTCTGGAAACCGTATGGCGGCGTCTGGGCGGCGATCAGCCCGCGCCGCGCTTCGAAGCTTTATCCCTGTCTCCCGAGCAGATACTTGGAAGCTGGGCCGAGCGCCTCTTCCAGCCCGCCATCTTCGCCGAACTTGAGCTGGCGTTTCCCATCGCCCGCGTCAATTCTCCCGACGATCCCTGCGCCGCCGCCAACGGGCAATTCATCTGCATCCGCCGCGAGCTGTACCTGGAAATCGGCGCTACTCAGCCGGCCTGGCGGCGGCAGGTGCTGGAAGATGTGGCCCTCGCCGTCTGGCTCAAGCAAACCCGCCGCCGTTATGCCTTTTACAGCGGCCAGGGCTTGGCCCGCGCCCGCATGTACACCGGTCTGCGCAGCCTGTGGCGCGGCTGGCGCAAAAACCTGTACGCGCTGCTGCCCGCCCGCCGCATGCTGCTCGCCGCCGGCGCCGGCCTGTTCGTTCTGGCGGGCATTGGCCTGGCGCTGGCCCGGCATGCGGGGCTGGCTCTGGCCGCCGGCGCGGCCGCGGCCGGGCTCTGGCTGCATTTGCTTTCTGCCTGGCCGCATGCTGCCGGTGCGGACCACATGCTGACGGAACCCACACCGGCCATGCCGTCGCGCCTCCGCCGCGGCGTGGGATTATTCCTGATTCCCTGGCTCTATTTCACCTCGGCCTGGCAGATGCGGGTGCGGCGGCGGGTTTCCTGGAAGGGCCGGACCTTGCCCGCAACCGCCCCGCCTGCGCAAAATTGGGAGAAAATTGGTATGGAGCATCTGCCAGGTGAGTAAACCAACCGCGCCGGATAAAAAATCGCTCCCCTCCAACGGCTCGGCAGCCGGGGCGATCGCCGCCGCCAGCCCCGAGGCGCTGGTGCGCCAGCTCTTGCTCCGCCTGGGCGAAGACCCGGAACGCGAAGGCCTGCAGCGCACGCCCGAGCGCGTCGCCAAGGCGCTGGCCTATCTGACCAGCGGCTATCAGGCCGATTTGGGCAAGCTTCTGCATGGCGCGCTGTTTTCCGTCGCCTACGATGAAATGGTCATCGTGCGCGATATCGAGATTTTCAGCCTCTGCGAGCATCATCTGCTGCCGTTCTACGGCCATTGCCACGTAGCCTATATTCCCAACGGCAAGGTCATCGGCTTGAGTAAAATTCCCCGCATTGTGGACATGTTCGCCCGCCGCCTGCAGGTGCAGGAGCGGCTGACCACGCAGATCGCCGAGACCCTGCGCGAATTGGTCCATCCGCAGGGGGTGGGCGTGGTAATTGAGGCCCGCCATCTCTGCATGCGCATGCGGGGGGTGGAAAAGCAGCACTCCGACGCCGTCACCTCGGCCATGCTGGGGACTTTCCGCCAGCAGGAAACCCGCAACGAGTTTCTCTCCCTGCTGCACAAGCGCCCCTCCTGATATTCACCCTCCGGGTCATTGATATATAGGGTTTCTATTCACGCGAGGTACAGGTAGTGACGCATTTTCAGCCGTCGCTTCCTTGGTCTTCGGTTCGAGCAGCCCGGTAGGCGGCGCACGACACGCCGATTTTAGGCACGAATTGCAGCACGTAATTGAAGGATATGTTTAGCATCCGAGCGGAGGCGCGGATTGAATTGCCTTCAACTATGGACGCAATGATGCGGGTATGGACGCAATGATGCGGGCGCGTTCAGTGGTGCTTAGCTGGTTCATGGGCCTAATATGCTTGATCTGCTCATGCATATCAAGATATTTTTGCCTTTTGCACTTGTTATTTTTTCTTCCAGTTGCCAAGTGGGCGTCTACTGGCTTCGGGGCAGCGCTGAAGTTTCTGACTGAACGCCTCTAGTACTGTATCACCTTTTAATTCAATTATTTGCATTAGCTTTCCCACTGTCCCAGATGGAAATGGAGACTTTATCGCCGATGTTCATTGCCACATTCCTCACATGATGAGCGTGGTGGACTTTTTTGTAATTTAATAAATATTGTCCATACGGAAATGGATTGTGGTACATTTTGAATTGTCGGAGATTAAGGAGGCATCGCGTGGAAAACGAAAACGCAAAAGGCAAAACCGAAGCAACGGTCCCATATGTTCCTTTCAAGACGTTCATTTCCGCTCTCGACTCGATGGCGAGCAATATGCCGATTACGGTCGATAAATCTATCTGGAACTTCTCCGGCGGGATCAAAAGCCAGCTCATGTCGACGCTGAAATTTCTCGGGCTTTTGACTCAAACATCCGCTCCAACCACTGATCTTAAGAAGTTAGCGGAAGACAAGGGTAACCGCCCGGTATTGCTGCGAGACATCCTCAAACGGAGCTATCAACCGATCTTCGAGCACGATCTGACTAAAGCGACTTCGGCAACCTTCGCGAAGGTGATGGCTGACAACTACAACCAGGAGGGAGAGACGCATCGCAAAGCAATGTCCTTCTTTCTTCAGGCAGCGAAATTCTCTGGGATACCCGTGTCCAAGTATCTGCAGGGGAAGGGCAGCCTTGCGGCGGTTCGTCGCAAGAACGGCATACGTAAGGCCCGTGAGCAGGGGAGTGGGGATGAATCGGCTCAAGTGGAGCGGACCCAATCGCCGAAAGGGTCGGTTAAGACTATCACCCTCAGCAATGGAATTGAACTTAGCTTGTCCGCAAGCGCCGATACATTCGCAATGAGTGCTGGCGACCGCAAATTTGTTCTGGAGATATTGGAAAAGATGGAGGGGTACGGCCTCACCGGTCCGAACATAGAAAAACCATGAGGGCCAATAGCGGCTGCGTTCATGGGGTTCGTCGACGTGGCACGCAGAAACATGAAGCCCGCTGCCGTTAACCTTGTCCGGGATGCGACAGCGGGCGTGGTGAGCTGATTAAAACTCGGGCTGGGGCACATAGCACCGCCCTTGCCATCAGTATAGGACAATGACGAGGCAAAAATGGCACAAAAAAAGATTCTAGTTGGGCGTATACAGCCAAAGAAGCGGCGTTTCGAGGAAATTGCGCGGGATTATCGGCATGCAGTCTTTAGCGTGGTACGGATTAGACAAGGAACCAATGGGGCTCAGGCATCGCCTCTCGGGTCCGGTTTCTTCGTTTCCAGCACCGTCTTTTTTACGTGTCAATATGTGATCAATCATCCAGGAAGCCCACACGTGGATGGCGATATGTATCACCTCGTCGGAAACTTCAGTGGAACCGGTGGGATGGTTCACACCGTGGTGGGGACCATAGGACAGAATATTTTCCTATATCCTTACAATGATTCGGCGCTGATCA
>JAKATS010000108.1 GCA_021818645.1 Acidobacteriota bacterium
TCTGGCTTTATGGGACAGGCAGTTTCTGGAGGGGCGAAGCAATAAAGGGGCCCCGTCACAAAAAATATCAGCCGGCGGCGCGCGCGGCGGCGGCCCGCGCCGCCGCTCGGCGCGGCGCCCGGCGGCGCAAAAATGCAGCGCGAATCGAGGCCAGCAATTCCGCCGGAGTCAGCTCGGGAGCCATCTTGCCCCGGGCTTTCTGCGGCGCCTCCGGCGCGGGGCGCTCCCGCGCCAGTACCGTTACTTCCGGCGCCTGGCGCTGGATCCATGACTGCAAATTGCCGCGGTTTTCCAGTTCGTAGCGGGCCGATAAAATCACCATGGAGTAAGGGCGCTGGCTGAGAAATTCCCAGCCTTCCGCCGGCGTCGAAGCGCCCTGAACCCGATAGCCATGCGTTTCTAAAAATAATTTCTGGGCGGACAGCCGGCGCGGGTCATGATCAATCAACAGTAGGCAATGGTGGCGCCGCATAGGGGGTTGATCGTACGCCGTGCGCAAGGGCGTGTCAACCGATGGCGGCTGCCATCATACTGTGGAATGTCCGTAGTACTTGACACCAGCTTATTTGCGCGATATATAAACAGAACTCATGACATGGAAGCATAAGGCGCCGGTTTGGCTTTGGGGATTGTTCGGGCTAAGCCTGACTGGCGTCGTATGGCTGGGAATCTTTTCCGTCCTTATCGGGCAGCGGCTGCAGCAGGCCGGCGAGCGCATCAACCGCCTGAACCAGATTCAAGCCCAGGTTTTGCTGATCGGTTCGAGATTTGGCTGGGCCGACTCGGTCATGGATCATTACACACGCACGGGAAAGGAAAGCCCGTTTGAGGGCAGTGGAATTTCCAATTACCGCGCCGCAATGGCGTCGTCGTTTCGGCGGACACGAAGTTTACTGCATCTTGCCGGCCGGAAAACCCAGGAAGCTCAAGCCGTTCAGAATCTGCTGGCCGCGCTGCACTCCGCCCAGGGTATCTTTAATCGCTGCCTGCGGCTCATGCAGGCCGGCAGTCAGGCGCAGGCGCGGGCAGAATATAAAACCAGCGATTTGGCCAACCGCGCGGTTTATAACAACATCGCCACGGTATCGCTCGATTCATTTCATGACATACAGTTGCTGTCTGGCGAAGTCCAGCGGCAGGGCCAGCGCTCGAGGCATGATGCGCTCTGGATCAGCCTGATAGCCCTGCTGCTGGTGCTGATCTACAGCGGCGTGCTGTGGTTTTATCTGCACCGCCGTACCCAGGCGATGCAAGCCTGGCAATCCGCCGAAATCGGTAAAGCCGTCCAGGCCCGCACCTTGCAGGCGATTACCCGGCTGTCGGCCAGCATCGCCCATGATTTCAACAATCTGTTGACCGTTATTCTCGGCCGCTGCGAACTTCTGCAGGCCTCTGCAACCAGTCCAACATCACAGGCGATGCTCGCCTCCATTCACGCGGCGGGAAAGCAGGCGGCGGCCATTGTGGGCCAGTTGCTGGCTCTGGGCCAGCAGCAGACGATGCAGGTTCAGCCGCTCGATCTCAATCAGCAGCTGCAGTCGCTCGCGCCCATGCTCAAGCGCATGCTCGGCGATCAGATTGAACTGCGGCTCGAAACCCAGTCCGGATTACCGGAAATTCTGGCCGATTCCGGTCAGTTGGCGCAGATGCTTTTACACCTGGCGGCCCATGCCGCCGATCGCATGGCCGCGGGTGGAAGCTGGTGCCTCGCCACGCGGATTGCTCCAATGGCGAATGCTCGGGCCGCAGCCGAACTGTTGGTTCAGGATACGGGTCCGGACTGGGACCAGGAAGTTCAGGGCCGGATATTTGAACCATTTTCTTCCGGCATCCGCGTGGGCCGCACCGGCGGCATGGTGCTGGCCGCGGTTTATGGCATCGTGCGCCAGGCGGGCGGGTCTATTCAGGCGGAAAGTTCGCCCCGGCCTTTGCTGCGCATCACCTTTCCTGCCGCTGCAGCCGCCGGAGAAAACTCCAGCCGGGTTCTCGCCATCGTATAACCACGCTGGCCGCCGGCACGCTCGAATGCTCCCATGCGGATTTAGTATCATGGTCAGGCATGTCGCGCACCACCTATGCCGCTGCGGGCGTGGATATCAACGCCGCGGAATCCGCCAAAAAACGCATTGCCAGGCTGGCCCGGGCCACGTTCAATCAAAATGTTCTGGCCGAAGTCGGCGGATTTGGCGCGCTCTACGCCTTGCCGGCGGGCTATCGGAATCCGGTTCTGGTTTCCAGCCTGGATGGAGTGGGCACCAAGCTGAAGCTGGCGTTTGCCACCGGCCAGCACGCCAGCGTGGCCCGCGATCTGGTGCATCACTGCGTCAACGATATTCTGGTGCAGGGCGCGCGGCCTTTATTTTTTCTCGACTATCTCGCCATGGGCGCAATGGATGCGGCGGTCGCGGCGGAAGTAGTCTCCGGCCTGGCCGGCGCCTGCCAGGCCAGCGGCTGCGCCTTGATCGGGGGTGAAACCGCGGCGATGCCGGGATTTTATCCGGCCGGCGAATATGATCTGGCCGGCTGCATGGTGGGCCTCGTCGAGCGCCGGCGCCTGTTGCCCAGCCCGCGCATTCAGCCGGGCGACCGCATTCTGGGTCTGGTTTCGAACGGGCTGCATACCAACGGGTATTCGCTGGCGCGAAAAGTGCTGCTCGATGAAGCGCATCTGCCGCTCCATCAAATGGTCGAAGATCTGGGGCAGACGCTTGAAGCCGCGCTGCTGGCCGAACACCGCAGCTATCTGCCCGCGCTTGCGCCCTGGGTGCTGGACTTGAAGCCGGCCGGGCGCGGCTCGCGCCGGGGCGGCGTTCAGCCGCGGCCGGGCGTGATCAAGGCGCTGGCGCATATTACCGGCGGCGGCATTCCCGGCAATCTGCCCCGCGTTCTGCCCGAAAATTGCGGCGCCCGGATTGATCCCCATGCCTGGCCTGAACCGGCGCTGTTTCGCCTGATTGCGCGCCTGGGCGGGGTGCCGCGCGCGGAGATGCGCCGTACCTTCAATATGGGGCTTGGCATGCTGCTGGTCGCCTCGCCCGCTCATGCGATCCAATTGCGCCGCTATTTTCAGGAACGCGAAGAAGCCTGCTACGAAGTGGGGGAAATCATAGCGGGTCAGCGGCGCGTCAGCTTCGGCCCAGCCTGATGGCAGGCTCGATTCCGCATGAACCCTGTTCCGCGCATCGCCGTTTTGCTTTCCGGGCGCGGCTCCAATATGGAAGCCATTGCCCGGGCCATTCAGGCGAATCGCCTGTCTGCCCGGATTGTGGCGGTGGCTTCGAACCGGGCCGCGGCCGCGGGCCTGGAAAAAGCCCGCGAACTCGGGCTGCCGGCCCACTGTTTTCCGCTGCGGGATCGCGGCCGCGAGGAATATGACGCCGCGTTGGCCGCATTTCTGCGCCAGGCGGGCGCGGAATGGGTCTGCCTGGCGGGATATATGCGGCTGGTGAGCCGGCCGTTGCTGGAAGCGTTTCCCCGGCGCATTGTGAATATTCATCCTTCATTGCTGCCGGCTTTTCCCGGGCTGGAAGCCCAGCGCCAGGCGCTGGAATATGGCGTGCGCTACAGCGGCTGCACCGTGCATCTGGTGGATGCCACGCTCGATGGCGGCCCGATCGTCGCCCAGGCCGTGGTCCCGGTGCTCGATACGGACGATGAAGCCGAACTGTCCCGGCGGATACTGGAACAGGAACACCGGCTCTATCCCGAAGCTCTGGCCCTGCTGCTCAGCGGCGCCTTTGAGATCCAGGGCCGGCGGGTGACGCGAAAAATCTGAAACAGGCCGTATGCAACAGCCGTCTCTGTTGATTTGAATCATTGATATTGGAGGCATGATGCGCGCCACTCGCCATCTTTCCCAACCGCTTTCCCAACCGCTGTTTTGCCTGCTTGGCGCCAGCCTGGCGGCGCTGGCGGCTGCCACCCCCGCCCGGCCGAAACCTCATGCCGCGCTGCCCTTTCCGGTGGCGAAAAGCGTGCGGTTTCGCTCGATTGGCCCGGCCATCACCGGCGGGCGGGTCACCGCGGTGGCGGGCGTGGGGGGCAATCCCCGGATTTATTACGTGGGTGCGGCCGATGGCGGCATCTTCCGCAGCCGGGATGGCGGCGTGACCTGGAAAGCCGAATTTCAGCACCAGCCGGTGGCTTCAATCGGCGCCCTGGCGGTGGATCCCGCAAATCCCGGCATCGTGTGGGCCGGCACCGGCGAAGCCAATATCCGCAACGATGTGTCCTACGGCGACGGTGTCTATAAATCCACCGATGCCGGCCGGCACTGGAAACGCATGGGCCTGCGGGGCACCTTTCAGATCTCGCGCATTGTGATCAATCCGCTTGATCCGAACACCGTGTACGTGGCGGCTATGGGCGAGCCCTGGGCCGATAATCCGCGGCGCGGCGTATTTGAAACCACGGATGGCGGAAAAACCTGGCGCAAGGTGCTTTACCTTGGCCCCGGCATCGGCATCAGCGATCTGGCGATCAACCCGAAAAACCCCCGGATTCTGTATGCTGCCAGCTACCGCTTCCGGCGCACGCCCTGGCACTATTCCGATGGCGGTACCGCGGATGCGATTTACAAAACCCGCGACGGGGGGCGGCATTGGCGCCGGCTCACCGGGCACGGGCTGCCGGGCGGAGCCATTGGACGCATCGGCCTGGCCGTCGCGCCCAGCCGGCCGCGGGTGGTCTATGCGGTCATGGGCTCGCGGGAAGGCGTGGTCTGGCGCTCGGGAGATGGCGGCCGGAATTGGAAGCTGGTCAACAGCGACGATGAGGTGGACGCGCGGCCGTTTTATTTTTCCCACCTCGCC
>JAKATS010000357.1 GCA_021818645.1 Acidobacteriota bacterium
GGCTTCGTAATTGGGAAGTAACTGGCGGTGGTTGGTAATCGCGGTCACACGCACCAGATGAGGATAGGGCAGCAGGGCGAGATAGCGCACAATGCGCGTGTTCCAGCCGGAAGCGCGAAATACGCCGGCCACATATTCGGCATTGGCGCGGTCGGCGGGAGTGCCGGCCATGTGCGGCTGGGCGGTCAAAACCTGCAGGCTCTGGCGCAGACTGGCCGGCTGTGGCAGGGCGAGAAAGCGCTCTTCCCAGGCCTGCTCGACGGCGCTGGACTGGGGCGTAAAGCCCCGCAACAGGTTCGGCGCGAAGGGCACCACGGCGGCAGGCGGGGCGGCGGCGGGAGGCGAAGAGGCGGAAGTCTGCGCGCGCAGGGGGATGACGAGCAGGCCGGCCAGCCCGATCCAAGCAGTCCGGGACGTGAACTTGCAGATGGCGATTTTCATTTTTCAATTTACCGGATAAAAATTGCGGACCCAGCGGTGGGCGCGAGCCACCGCCAGCGCCGCCGGAGTCAGCGAACCCTCATCGCTGGCGGCGGCGTTGGCCAGCACATGGCGCGGCGTACGCATGCCCGGAATGACGGTGGAAACCACCGGCGAGGAAATACAGAAGCGCAGCGCGATTGCGGGCAGATCTTCGGGACGGATGCCGAGATCGCGGCACAGATGCTGGACGCGCTCCCAGACCTGGCGCTTGCGATCGCCGGCAAAGTAGGAATGACGCCAGTCGTCAGCGGGAAATTTCGTATCGGGGCGGATCTGACCGGTCAGCGAACCCTCATCGAAGGGCACGCGGGCGATGATGCCAATGGAACGGGCGGCACATTCGGGAAACAGTTCGTCATCGGGAGATTGATCGAACAGGTTGTAGATCACCTGAACCACATCCACCCGGCCGCTGGCCAAGGCACGCAGCGAATTCGCGGGCTGATGATCGTTGATCGAGATGCCGATAAAGCGCGCCTTGCCCGAAGCCTTGATCTGATCCACCGTGGCCAGCCATTCGGGATCCGAAGCCCAGGCATCGTTCCAGACGTGGAACTGATACAGATCAATGCACTCGCGGCCCAGATTGCGCAGGGAATCTTCCAGACAGGCCAGAACGTGCGCGCGCGGGAAGACCTCGGCTAATTTACTTTCAGAGCGGGCGGGCCAGATCAGGTTTCGGGGCGGGACTTTAGTGGCGATGATGATCTCGGACGAGGCGCCGAAGGCGCGGGCCAGCAGGCGCTCGCTATGCCCCTCGCCGTAAGCCAGCGCGGTGTCAAAAAAGTTCACGCCCGCATCCCGCGCGGCGCGCAGCGCGGCCAGCGACTGTTCGTCTTCGGCGCCGATCCATTGCCGGGCGCCGATACCCCAGGCGCCATATCCGATTTCGCTGACTTGCAGTCCGGTACAACCGAGAGGACGGTATCGCATGGGTTGGGAAACTCCAAAATTCAGTCAAGCTATCCGACCACGGCGGCGAGGCCGCTATTATTCCGGTAAAATCGCCGAAACCATGCGATTTTACTATGGTCATGCACCATCATGCACCATTTCCAGCGCCCTGAACCATGAACTGGCGGCGATGATTTGCCAGGCCGCGGCCTGGATGAGCGGATCATCGCCAAAGCCCGGCAGCCAGTGGATGCCGGGATTGGCGCGGAACCAGGTGAGCTGGCGCTTGGCGTAATGCCGCTGCTCGGCCTGGGCTTCGGCCAGCGCCAGCGGTGCGGGCACGCCGCGCAAAACGATGTCGCAGGCCTGCTTATAGCCATGCGACTGAAATAACGGCAGCGAGGCCGGATAGGTTTCCAGCAGCCCGCGGGTTTCCAGCTGAATGCCACCGGCGAACATGGCGGAGGCGCGGGCATCAATGCGCTGATACAGCCGCGCCCGCGGAGGGTTCAGACCGATCCAGAACGGGCGCGCTTCGCTGAATTTGTCATCCGCGGCTTCGTGCCAGAGCTGGCTCATGGGCCGCCGGGCCAGCATGCGCACCTCCAGGGCACGGATCAGCTTCGGCAGATCGGCAGAAGCAATTTTTGCAGCCGCTGCGGGATCGAGACGCCGCAAAAGCCGGTGCAGGCGGTGCGGGCCTCCGTGAGCGGCGCGATTGCGCAGGCGGGCGCGCAGCTCAGGCGCTGCGGCCGGGCCGGGAAATAAACCCTGAAACAGAGCCCGCAGATAAAAACCGCTGCCGCCCACCAGCAGCGGCAAGCGGCCGCGGTTGGCAATGGCGCGAATACGGGGCCGGGCGCGGCGAGAATATTCGCCGGCGCTCAGAGGCTGGCGGGGATCAAATTCTCCGATGAAATGATGAGGAATCCGGGCCAGTTCCGCCGGCGTGGGTTTGGCGGCGCCGAGATCGAAATCCCGATAAAGCTGAACCGAATCGCAATTGACGATTTCGGCGTGGAGACGCGAAGCCAGCTCCAGCGCCAGCGCGGTTTTTCCGCTGGCGGTGGGACCGGCCAAAACCAGGACGGGGAATTCGGCGTCCGGGCCGAGGGGTTCGCGCCGCATTGCTTTATTTTGCGGCACCGGGGCGCATATGTTCCAGACTTCTGTACCTCATGAACAAAGTGGCGCATGTCTCAACGGGCGGCGACAAAGGTGAGCACGGTGCCGACGACAGCCAGAGTCATGGCCACGGCGGCCAGCCAGGTGGTGGGAATGCCCCAGCCGGTGGAGTCGGTGGCGCCGGCGGCGTGGCGATGGATCACATCGGCAGCCAGAGACTGCCGGGAGGGCAACGAGAAAAACGCGCCGGGCAGCCGCGGGCCGGACGGTAGCGAATGAAGATTGAAATGAAGAGGAGGGAAGCCGGACGAGGAAACCGCAGAAGAAACAGCGAATGACCGCGACGCCGGTCGTGCAAGCAGAGGCAGCACCCGTGCGGGAAATAGCTGATGGATGCGCACCTCGTTCAGGGGAAACGGCCGGCGGAGGCGGAAGGAGCCAGGGGCGGCGACGAAGCTGAAGTTCCGCGCCCTCGGCGCTGTTTGCGGCTGTTTTGCGCCGCGGGCGCTGCAGACGAGCGTCAATGCCAGGATGGCAATCGAGATAGCGGAAAAATAACGAATCATCCGGGGCTGGAACCGGGGCGGTTCAGGAGGGGTGGAGTGGGTTGAGGGATTCATGGCTGCTCCTCACCGCTGGGTTTTCCGGCGATTTTCTGGAGAGGACGGCTGAGCACGGGAAACAGCGGGGTCAAGGCAAAGTCGAGCCGGCGCCGGCGGGCCGAAGCCGGCAGGGGGCGGTGGTTTTCAAAAACAATCTGGTCATTCCAGGGATTGATGGCGATGCGGCTGCCGAGCGGCAGCACCGCGCGGGCGGCGGGAACGGCGGGAGCTTTCAGCTTCGCCAGCCGGGCCAGCTGCACCAGGCGCTTATGCACCACCATGGGATCGGCCAGCAAAGGCTGCAGCAGGCGGGGCAGCCGCGGCGAATATTCCGCCAGACGGCGCAGATATCGGGCCACCTGGGGCAATTGCGGGGCGTAAGGGGAAGCCGCCAGCAACTGCCAGGCGCGCCGGTTGGCGGCGGCATTGGCAGCGGCGTGATGGCGCAGATCGAGCGCGCCGAGCAACATGGCATCCGGAACCATCAAGCGATCGGTAAAACCATAGTCGGGATTGAGCGACTGGCGCAGAACAATGCGGGCTAATTCATGGGCCAGCATGGCAGCCAGATCGGCTTCGCCGGGCAGGGTGTCAATCAGGCCGCGACTCAACACAATGGTGTGGCCGATGGCCAGGCTTTCGAGCGGGGTGGTCAGCAGCACGCGGCAGCGCACGGGAGGATAAATCTGCAGCCGGTTGCTGACGATCAGATTATTCGCCACCGTGTCGAGCACATGATTGACCGGACCTCGCGGAGCCACCAGGCCCGCGCGCTCGAGCCGGCGCAGCACATTGTTTTCCGCCTGGCGCTGCCACAGTAACTGGCTGCGTTCGGGAGAGCGGATCTGGACCCGGGGAGGCGGGTCTTTGAGTTGCGGGCCTTCGACGCGAATATGAGTAAACGCCTGGCGGCCGCCGGCGTGGCGGAGATGGTAGCCCCAGAGACGCAACTGGGCGCGAAACCGCAAAACGCGATGCAGTCCGTAGCGGCGTCCGTTTTCTTCACTATAGACATAAGCCGGCAGCCAGCCATGGACGCCGGTATTGATCCGCCAACTGTCGAAATGCAGATACTGGCGGGTCCAGCCGCCGCCCCAGAAGATTCCATTGAAGCGCACCAGCATGTCATGCCGGCGCGTGACCCAGATGCGGCCCATAAAGCCGCCGCTGGCGGCGGCGCGCCGGGGGGCCACATTGAAGACATAACAGGAGATGTGGCCGAGATAGACGCGGCGGATGAACTCGAAGCGGTAGTGCACGCGATCAAAGTGCCGCGGGTCGGGAAAGAGCATGCGCACAAAGCCGTTGGGCAGGAAGCTGTATTGCCATTCGCGCTCAATCGGCCGGCTGAGCAGATCACTGACCGGCCCCATCCACCTGCGCCAGGTGGGATGGGGGCGGGGCAAAAAGCTGCGCAATTGGAAATGGTGCCCATAGCGCAGCCGGCCGAGATAATAATCATCACCGTCAGGCCAGGCCGCCGCCGGGCGGGGAGGATACGTCTGGAGATAGATTTCGATGCGCGGGCGCAACTCACGCATGCGGGCGGCCAGCTGCCGTTCCTGCCGCGCCATGCGATCCAGAATCAAATCCTGGCGGGAATGGGAGCGCGCCGCTGCGGCGAACGGGGCCAGCGCCAGCAGCAGCGCCAGACCACGGCCGAACGGCCTCATGCGGCGGAGCGGCTCAGGGCAAGAGCCGGAA
>JAKATS010000191.1 GCA_021818645.1 Acidobacteriota bacterium
TTCCGATCTCGGACATTCCAATGGCGGCGGCCGGCGAACCGGCATCGGCCGGGGTCAGCATCAGCGCGGCTGCCGCGCCGGCTCCGGACACGGCTGCTATCCTGCCCATGGCCCCGGCTCGGCGCCAGTCATATATATGGATGTTCAGCGCGGGGCTGGCGGCCGGCATCGCCTTCATCTTCTGGTGGTTGAACCCGTTGCCGCCGCCCCGGATTCTGCGCATTGTACGCATCACCCGCAGCGGCCGTATTGACACCCCCTGGAAGCTGAACACCGACGGTAACCGCATCTATTTCATGGAGCGCTACGGCGATCACTGGCAGCTAACCCAAACCTCGCTCGGCGGCGGCGGCAGTGTTCCGGTGGCCATGCCTTTCCGGAATACTTTGATCCTGGACGTGAACCTCAGCCGGCACATGTTTCTGGCCGGCAGCTTTGTGCGCCGGGGCGAAGCCATGCCGCTCTGGCGCATTCCCTTGCAGGGAGGGCCGCCGCAGCGCCTGGGCCGAATCGTGGCGAGTGACGCGGCCTATACCCACAATGGGCGCTGGCTGGCCTACGCACATCGCCATTCCATCTGGCTGGCGCGTGCCGACGGTAACCATCCCCGGCGTTTGGTTCGCCTGCCCGGTTTCGCCGGCGCGATCGCCTGGTCGCCCAATGATCGGTGGCTGCGCTTTTCGCTGTATCATCCGCTGCGCATCCGCAACGAAATCTGGCAAATCCGTCGCGACGGCCACCGGCTGCATCCACTATTCCAACCCACCCATTCTTACAACGATTGCTGCGGCGTCTGGACGCCCGATGGAAGGTATTTTATTTTCACTTCAGACCGCGGCGGCAGCATCAACCTCTGGGCTTTGCGGGAGCACGGTTCGGGTTGGCGGCGGGCGCCGCGCGGCCCCTTTCAGCTCACATTTGGTCCGAAGTCATACTCCGATCCTTTGCTGGCGACGGATGGGCTCCGGCTGTATTTTCTCGGCGGCGCTCATCAAGACGAGCTGGTGGAGTGGCATCTACGCCAGCAGCTTTACACCCCATTTCTGCCCAACTTGCATCCCGCCGAACCCGATTATGCTCCGCGCACCCGCCAACTCGTTTATCTGGACCGTTCCGGCCGGCTCTGGCGCGCGCGCGCCGACGGCCGCCATCGCCGTCTGCTGCTCGATGCGCCCGCTCTGCATCTGAGCCTGGCTTTTCCGCGCTGGTCTCCGGATGGACAATGGCTGGCCATCACCGGCCAATATTCCGGCCGGCGCGCCCAGGTCTATCTGCTGGCGAAACGCGGAGGCGTGCCACGTCCGCTGGCGCCCGGCTGGCCGGATGTGCGGGACGGCGACTGGTCGCCCGGCGGCCATCGCCTGGTCTTCAGCTACGTCACCCGGCCCCGCGCCGCCAGCCTGCCGCGGCGGCTGGCCCTGTATCATCTGCGAACTCACCAGATCACCCCGCTGGCCGGATCGCAGAATTTATTTTTGCCGCGCTGGTCGCCGGATGGCCGCGAGATTGCCGCCATCCATGGACGAGGCCGCCGGATCATGATTTATAGCTTTGCCTCGCGGCATTGGCGTATGGCGGCTCACGGTCATCTATTGGGTTTGCCGGTCTGGTCTCCGCGGGGCCGCTATTTATATTTTCAGGATCTGCTTTCCCCGGGCGAACTCTTATTCCGCCTGAATGTTCACCGTTCCGCGCCGCCTCAGCCAATCGCCAATTTTTCCGCGCTGTTACAATCCGGTGTCATGCGCTGCGCGCTCTTCGGGCTGGCGCCCGATGGCCGGCCTCTGTTTTCACTGACCACCAGCAATACCAATATTTACGCCGCGGATTTAAAACTGCCGTAGTGGGATCCCCTCGCAGCGTGCTTAGCGCGGGTGCGGCTGCGGGCGGGCGGCATGATTAAACTGCTGCCAACTGCGGTGGCGGGCGGCGGCGGCCAAGAGCCGTTCGCGCCGCGCAGCGGCCGCACGGCCCAGTTGGGCGTAAGCTGTTCCGAGCAGGAAATGAGCGCGCACAGAATCCGGCCGCAAGCCGGCGGCGCGGCGGAGCGGCGGCAGCGCCTGGCGCGGATGGTGCAGCATCATTTCGGCGCGGCCCAGCTCCAGCCAGGGCATGTACGCACGCGGGCCGGCGGCAACCGCGCGGCGCAGCGGCGCCAGAGCCGCGGCCGGCTGGCCGGCGCGAATCTCCAGCCGGCCGAGAAAATAGTTGGCCGCATAGTCCCGGGGAAATTCCGACAGCTCCTGCTGAAACTCGCGCCTGGCCACAGACATGTGGTCCAGCTTCCAATAGGCCAGACCCAGGTCGTCGTGCACGCCGGGAAAATGCGGATCGCGTTTTTCGGCGGCGCGCAATTGCAGCAGCGCCAGCGGCTCCCGCCCGGCATGATCATACGCCATGGCCATCATCATATGGGCCTCGGCGGAGTCGGGCGCGGCGTGCATCAGCCGGGCAAAGTCGGTTTTCAGCGCGGGCAGGTCATGGCGGCGCAGGTCGGCCTGGCCGAGCATGTAAATCGTGCGGGCATTGCCCGGCGCCAGGCGCCAGGCGCGCCGCAGCCAGCGCGCGGCGGAGCGGTAACGATTCAGCGCGAAGTAGCTCAGGCCGAGCAAGTCGGCGGCCTGGTAACTTCGCGGCTGGGCGCGCGCGGCTTGCAGCAGCAGATGCCGGGCGGCGGCAAAGTGCTTGAGGCGAAACTCGGCCACGCCCAGATTCAGCCGGATGGCTGCATTGCGCGGCGCCAGTGCCAGCGCGCGCCGCCAGGACTGGCGGGCGGCGGCTAACTGGCCGGCGCGCGCCTGCGCGGCGGCCAGATTATTCCAGGCGCCGGCAAAGCGCGGGGCCCCTGCCGCGGCTTGGCGGAAATCGCGGATCGCCTCCGCCAGCCGGCCGGCATGCAGCGCGGCCGTGCCGGCAGCCAGTTGCCGGGCGACGGCGGGCGGCAACTCCGTTCTGCCGGGCGCCTGGGCAGCCATCGGCTGCCACCCGGCGAGCGCCAGCATGAGGTAGAGACCCAGCATGGAGAGTGAATGTTTAACAGCTTACCGCCATCAGCCGGCTGCGAAAGCACATGATGACCCAAAAAATAAATGGGCGGAACGGGAATGAATCCCGTTCCGCCCCGGAAGATGATGATTTCGCTCAGAAGTTCAGCTTGATGCCGAGCTGCACCTGCCGCGCCGAGCGCGCCGAAAAGATATGGCCGAAGTACTTCGGGCCATAATCGGTGTAAGCCAGAGGATTGCCCAGATTGGTGTGATTGAACAGGTTGAAAAACTCACCATCAACGCGCGCGCGCAGGCGTTCGGTAATCTGGATATATTTTAACAAGTCCAGATCCCAATCCACATAGCCGGGGCCGTTGATGAGGTAGCGGCCGGCGCTGCCGAAATGGCCGATGGCATCAGTGAAAGCGCCGGTGTTGAACCATTCCTGGATCGTTTTCGGACCGGCGGTATTGCCGATCAGGTCGGGCCGCGGGCTGACGAAGCTGGGATCTATGCCGATGCCGCCGGGATACGTGCCCGGAGCCGCGTTCGCGCCGCAGCCGCTCCAGTCGTAGCAGTTGAAGGGATCATTGAACTGGAAAACCGTGACGGGCGTGCCGGTTTCATACGTGGTAATGCCGGAAAGCGCCCAGCCGCCGAGCACTTGGCTCAGGGCGCTGGTCTGATGGCGGAAAAAGGGCAGGTCGTAAATGTAGTTGAAGATCAGCACCTGATTGCGATTGAAATTGGCCGGCCCGTAATCGAGGCGTGGATTGTAGGTATCGTAAATTGGCGTGCTGCGATCGCTGGAGTTGTCCGTCAGCGCCCGCGACCAGGTGTAGGCAACCCCCAGATTCAGGCCGGCGCTGACACGGCGGTTGAGCGACACCTGCAGCGAGTGGTAGTTGGAGTTGAACTCGGGCGTAATGTCGCTGATGGCGTTATAGCCCAGATAAGGGCGGATCGCATTCAGCGGCATCGTGGGATTGGCCGCGCGCACCGTTATGGGCACCTGGTTGAGGTCAAGTGCGCCCAGCAGGTGCGTGCCGTTGGAGCCTACGTAGGCGATCTGGAGCAGCGTGTTCGGCAGGATCTCGCGTTCAATGGACAGGTTCCAATCCTGGATGTAGGGCACCTTGAACTGCGGATTGCCCGTGGCATGCAGGCTGCGCGGCGACATGCTGACGACCGCCTGGCCGGCACTTGGGTTGTCAAGCGTATCGGCATTGGTCGGGTTCAGGACGAACAGGCTGCTGACGAACGGCGGGTTTACAAACTGGTTTTGTTCCCAGATGCCGTTCAGCGTGCGGTCATAAAACATGCCATAACCGCCGCGGATGGACATTGTGCCGGTTCCGGTGGGATCCCAGGCAAAGCCCAGGCGCGGCGCAAATCCGCCATAGTAGCTGGGATTGACCTGCGATCCATAGGGCGAGTTCCTGCCGCCGATGATGATGCCGTTAGTGTAGTTGCCGGGCGTGCCGGTGGCGAACAGGCCGGTAGCTGGATTGATCAGGCCAACGGTTGCAGCGCGGTTGAAGGTCAGCGGATCGAAGTTGTCGAGAATGCCGTTTTTATCATGCGGCGTGGGGAAGTAGCTCCAGCGCACGCCAAGATTCAAAGTGAAATTCGGCGTCAGCTTCCAGTCATCCTGCACATAAGTTTCAAAATTCAGGAAGTTCAGATAGGGGATGATGTCCCGCGAAGCTTGGCTGTAGGAGTGCGCCTCGCCCAGCAGGAAGTTGGCGAAGGCGGGATTGCCATTGGTCCCGGTAAAGCTGTACGACGCATCGCCGGCGGAAGAGTTCTCGGTCT
>JAKATS010000279.1 GCA_021818645.1 Acidobacteriota bacterium
CGAGGTGTATTGAAACTCTGTCGCTTCGAACATCGGCAGCGGCGAGACCGCAACCGCCAGCGCAGCCACTGCTTGCGCCCGCCAATTGCCTCCCAACTCGCGTGCAATCAGGGCTGACAGAATCAGCACGCACATCTGGGCCAGAAGCGAGAACATACGCAGACCGATCAGCCAATGACCAAACAAGATCAGGCTGAGGCGTTCCAGAAATGGCGTCAGCGGGGGATAAACCACAAAGCCCCAGGCCAGATGGCAGGCATCGTCCAGCACCTGAAGTTCGTCCCGGTGTAATCCGTAATGCCCGTTAGTGAAAATATGCAGGCCGGCCATGGCCAACACGATGCATGCGATCGCCCAGTTGGCTTTGTTTTGTGAGTTGGGGAATGAGCGGCGGTCGTCAGCGGGCTTCATGTATATGTCGGTCGCGCATCAGGCAGTATAAAGCCAATCCATCGCTGCGAAGAATCTTCGCTTATTTTTAATCAATCTGTGCCCGCTGCAGCCGTCCGCTATAGTCCATATATACCGTCTTCCAGTCGGAATAGACATCGAGTGTCGCCAGCCCGCTTTCGCGATGACCATTGCCGCTCTGTTTCACACCCCCGAAGGGCAAATGCACTTCGGCTCCGATGGTGGGCGCGTTGATATAGACAATGCCGGCTTCGAGCGCGTCCTGCGCATGCAGGGCTTTTTCCACATCCCGGGTATAAACAGAAGCCGACAGCCCATAGCCCGTGCCATTGGCAATCGCTAATCCATCTTCCAGACCATCGCAGGCGAGAACGCAGACAACCGGGCCGAAAATTTCCTCCTGCGCGATGCGCATATTGGGCTCAACTTCGGAGAAGATGGTGGGTTGAAAAAAGTAACCGTGCTGCAGTTCCACTTCCACCGCACGGCGGCCGCCGGCGGCCAGCCGGGCGCCTTCGCTTATCCCCATCTGGACATAATGCTCCACCTTTTCCAATTGAGCGGAATTGACCAGCGGTCCGATTTGTACTCCGGGATCCAAGCCATTGCCGATCTTCAGCTTTTGCGTCTGGGCCACGAATGCCTTGATGAATCGGGCCAGGATACCTTTTTGCACAATGACGCGGCTGGCCGCGGTGCAGCGTTGCCCGCTGGTGCCGAAACCGCCCCAGAGCGCGCCTTCCAGCGCCAGTTCCAGAGGTGCGTCATCGAGCACCAGAATCGCATTTTTGCCGCCCATTTCCAGATTGCAGCGCTTAAACCCGGCGGCCGCTTCGCGTCCCACCTCGCGTCCGGTATCACTGGAGCCGGTAAAGGAAATGATGCGCGTTCGCGCATCCCGCACCAGCGCAGCGCCGGCCGCTTCGCCCCGGCCCATCACCAGGTTCAGCGCCCCCGGGGGCAGTCCCGCGGCTTCCAGCGTCTGGGTCCAGTGCACGGACGAAAGCGGAGCCTCCTCCGAGGGTTTGAGCACCACCGTGTTGCCGCACAAAAGCGCCGGCGCGCTCTTCCAGCTCGGGATTGCCATGGGAAAATTCCATGGCGTGATCAGCCCCGCCACGCCCACCGGCACGCGCCGCGTCAGGCAGATTTTGTCGGGCAGCTCCGAAGGCGTGGTCTGGCCATAAAGCCGGCGGCCTTCACCGGCCATAAAAAACAGCATGTCAATGGCTTCCTGCACGTCGCCTTCGGCTTCCAGCCGGACTTTTCCCATTTCGCGGGTCATGGCCTCGGCGTAATCGGATTTGCGTTCCATCAATAATTGGCCGGCGCGAAAAAGGATCTCAGCCCGCCGCGGCGCCGGGGTGCGGCTCCAGCCGGAAAAAGCCGCCTGCGCCGCCGAAAGCGCCTCATCCACATCTTCGGCCCCGGAATCGGGGAAAAAGCCCAGCGATTGCCGCCGGTCGGCAGGATTCAGGTTTTCCAGATAACGCCCGCTACGGGGAGCCAGCCATTGGCCGCCGATGTAGTTATGGAAATTGCGCGGCTCGCTCATAAGCGATTCTCTCCATTACGGCAGAAGGCGAAGCTCGAAAGATTCATTTGTGCCGCCGGGCGGTGACCGGTTTTCCCGCAGCCGGCTTTTGGCTGGCGCTGCCTGAATTCTGGCGGCCATGGCTCATCGCGGTTGTCATCGGCAGCACCGGTAAGGCCCGGGCGCCAGGGCGGTAATCCTGCCGGGGGCCCAGGTTTAAGGCAATCAGTGCCCGTGCATCCGGCACAAACCGGGTTTGCCAGTGATGCGCGGCCTGAAACCTGCGCAAAGCCGTGACCGTCGTTTCGTCCCAGCGCCCGCTGATCTGGTTAAGGTAACCCGCGCGCACGAGCGCGTCCTGAATTTGCCGGGTTCTACGCGCGCTGATCCTCCGCTGCCCGCCCCAGCGCCAGTTGCCGTGATACTTCCTCCGTGAACTGTGCTGCCGTGGCTGACTCGTCCGAGCCATGGCCACGCCGGAGATCAAGCCCAGGATCATGCCCAGAAGGAACAGTCCGCATCGGATGAGGTTAAGCGCAGCACGGTGGCTGCGATGCAGGGGTAGAGTCGCGCTCATTAATGCCCATAATAGCCGCCAACGTACCATGGCTCCAAATCGCCAAACGGTCCCGGGCGGCGGAGGGCAAACACGATCACTTGACCACGATGAATGTGCGCCAGAATCCGTTGATATCCGGCCAATCCACGGACGGGACGACGGTCAATCGCCACAATCTCGTCTCCATTTTGTATCGCCAGCCGGTCGGCAAAAGAGCCTGCCACAACCCGGCTCACCCAGACGCCGTGAATGCTTTCCAGCCTGGCTTGGTGCATGGCCTGGGGCGACGGCGGTGCGAATCGGACTTGTAATCCGAGTTTGGGCTCTTTCGGGGCCCGCAGCGCGGCCCGGCGCTGGAAACCAAATAATCGGCTGCGGTTGGCGATCCGCACTCGCACCTGGAAATTGTGGCCATTCCGGTTGACCTCAATGAATGGCCGGCTGCCAATGGGTTGTTCGAGTATGGCCCGGCGCAGGTCGGCTGAATTCCGGATTTTCTGCCGGTTAATGGCCAGAATGCAGTCACCGGCCCTCAGACCAGCCTGTGCCGCCGGTCCGCCCGGCGCCAGACTGGCAATGGGTACGCCCTGCCAGCCATAAGCGCGCCGTACTGCATTGCCCAGCCGGGATTGAAAATAAATGCCGATGGCCCCGCGATTGACATGCCCGTGCCGCGCCAGTTGGTCATAAATCGTTCGCGCCAGATTTGAAGGCAAGGCAAAGCCGATACCGCGATTCGAGCCGGTATTGGTGTCAATGGCGGTATTGATGCCGATCACCTGGCCGGCTAAATCCAGCAAAGGTCCGCCGCTGTTTCCGGGATTGATCGCCGCATCGGTTTGAATAAATCTCTGCAACGGGTGGTTGTAGTCAATCCGTCTTTTGAGGGCGCTGACGATTCCGGCCGTTACCGTGCCATTCAGGCCGAACGGGCTGCCCACGGCTAGCACCCAATCTCCGATTTCCACACTCCGCGAATTGCCTAAATGTGCCGGCGTCAGCGGTTCATGCGGAAAAATCCGGATTACGGCCAAGTCGGTCTGCCGGTCCATGCCCACGATATGGCCGCGGTAAGCGCTGTCCTGTCCCGGCACGCGCACAATCAACCGTTCGGCCCCGGTGATCACGTGCCGATTGGTCAGAATATAACCGCGCCGGCTGAGAATAATGCCGGAGCCCAGACTGCGCTCCCGGCGGCGTCTCCAGGGCTGGCGCGGATCAGGCGACGCCATCGCAGGAGAGATCGCCTCAATCTGTACGACTGAAAGTTCTGCTTGTTTTGCCAGCCGGGTAAAGGTGTTCGAAAGCCGGATAATTCGCGGTTTTTGCAGCCACACCGCGGGACGGTGCGGACCGAATCGCAGCCATGAGGATGGTACGCGTCCCTGACTCAGCCACGCGCCTGCGCCCGTCACGGCCAGGGCGATGGCCGTGACGGCAATCCCTTTCGGCTTGGCGTGTGCGCGTATCACTCCAATAGAGCCCGTTGAATGAACCGAGGGTTCTTCTGAGATTATGATGCCAAACTTCCTGTGCGCGCTGAAAACAACTTGCACGCCCAGGAGTGTATTTCAGGGTGCTAAAGGAATCCGCCACTCATAGCCATGCATTCAACATCCTGTGTTCAACGTTAAAATCCTTACATGTCTGGTTGGACTCCGCGGCCCATGCCGGTGCATGTCGAAATTTCCACCCCGCGCCGGGGAAGCCCCGTGCAGCGATTTTTCGCCTGGCTGGCCATGGGTGGTCCTATAGGATTGATTCCCTGGGTGCCGGCCACTTGGGCATCATTATTGACTGCGCTGGCTTGCCGGGCGTTGGCTCCCTTTCTGCACTCAACCGAGTCGGTGGGGCTATGGGTGGCGATCTTCATGCTCGGTAGCTGGGCATGCGGCGCGGCGGAGCTTTGTCTGGGCGGTCATGATCCGCGCAATGTCGTGCTCGATGAAATATCCGGCCAATGGCTGGTTTTTCTGTTGGCGCCCGGCGCAAGCTGGCTGGCTATGCTGGCCGGCTTCGGTCTCTTCCGTTTCTTTGATGTTGTGAAGCCGTTTCCGGCTCGCCAGCTCGAACGTTTACCGGCCGGCTGGGGCATCATGGCCGACGATGCTATGGCCGGCATATACGCCGGGTTTGTATTATGGCTGCTGCTGCGCTGGTTTTAAGTTGAAGCCTGGGCCGCCGTGCTCAGCTTTTCCACTTTACCCTCGAACCGGTATCCCACGCCTCGCACCGCTGCCAACTGGCCGGTAAACCGGGGTTCAGCGATTTTGCTTCGCAGCCGCAGCAT
>JAKATS010000273.1 GCA_021818645.1 Acidobacteriota bacterium
CCTGGGGCAATTCGGCGCGGGGCACCTTTTTCAGGTCGGCGGGAGAATCAATCTGGTTGAGGTATTTATATGCCATAGGCGCTTATTTCCACAGTAGCACCCTGTCCCTTCCGGGTAAATCGCACTCCCGGCGCATTGCGCCCCCGGCGCCGCGTTCCCTTTAAGGTTAATTTAAGCGTAGAGTTAGGACATATAAGAAGCTGGAATTTTGTATTTTTTACGGATGGCTGCAGGAGGACATCATGACAAATTTTCATTGCCGGCGAGGGCTGATCGGTGGATTGCTCATCAGCATGCTGGGCGGGACAGCGGCCTTGGGCCAGCATAAAATTCTGCGCTCCCAGACCGCGCCCAGCATTCACCGCCAGGTGAATGAAATGGCGCTCGACGTGGTCGTGACCAATGCCCAAGGCAAAATCATACCCGGAGTGCGGGCAAGCCAGGTGGAAATCCGGGAAAATGGCCGCCTGGTTCCGGTAAAAAGCTTTCGCGCCCTGAACGCGCCCATGGGCGCCGCGCCTTCCCTGGCGGCTGTGGCAAAAGCCAATGCTGGCGCGCCGGTCATAACCGCCGCCCAGTCCGCCGGCGGCAATCTGATTACGGCGGTTTTCGATGCCATTGCCGGCGAGCCGGCGATTCTGGCCAATCAGGGCATGCGGCATTTTATCCGGCACGACCTGCAGCCGGGGGACGAAATGGCGGTGGTGCGGCTTGAACACGGCCTGATTGTGCTGCAGCCCTATACCAATAATCAAAACCTGCTGCTGCAGGCGGTGCGCGAAGCCACCCTGGCCCCGCCGCGGGACCTGATTCCCTATGCCCGCAGAAGCGCGGCCATGTATCAGAACTATTTAATCACGCTGCAGGCGCTCAATGCGAATACGGGCGCGTTTGGTGCGCCTAGTCCCGGCCTTGAGTCCAGCGTTCATTTTCTGATGGCGCTGCAGAATCTGACGCAGTCGCAGGTGAATATGCAGACCGAGACGCGCTCCTGGGCCACGCTGCCCTATCTGCGCCAGCTCGTGCATGCCCTGGGTCAGGCGCCGGGCCGCAAAGCCGTGCTCTACTTCACCCAAAGCTTAACCGTTAATTCGAACACCAGCTATATTTACCGGCAGATCATGCGGCAGAGCCGGGTGCATGCCGTGTCGTTTTACGTCGTGGATCCCAGCGGATTGAACGGGACGCAATTCACCAATACCGGCATGGATTCCGCTGACAGCGTCACGCCGGGCAATGCCATCCAGACCGGCGATCCGTTGTCGCGCACCCAGAGCCAGTTAAGCCTGGCCGCCGCGGTCAGCCAGAGCCAGGGGAATTCCCCGGAAGGTCGTGTCACGTCCATGCAGGCGCATGCCTTTGACCGCATCCAGGACGCGCGCTATGTTTCCACTATTCCGGTGCTGCGCGGTCTGGCCGATACCACCGGCGGCATGCTGGTGGCCGACACCAACAATCTGGCCATGGGGCTGGACAAGATCGGCCGCAATCTGGCCGTGCATTATGAGCTCACCTTCGTGCCCGCCGGAAGCGCGGCGCCGAATCTGTCGGCTTTAAAATTGACCATCGCCGGACATCCGGACTGGCGGGTGCTGGCCCAGCCCTACAATATTGCCTCCGCGGCATCCGCCCATCCGGTGGTTTCCACGCCCTTGCCGCTCGAAGCCCGGGCGCTGTTTTTCCCGGAAAATCCCGTAACCCCCACCGTGCTCTGGATGCAGCGCCTGACCTCGCACGGATTGCATGCGCCCGCAAACGCGAGCTGGCGTGACACGCTGGAAGTCACCAATGCGCAAGGCCAGGTGGTGACCCAAAAAAGCCATGTCTGGCCCGCTACGCGGCGGCCATCGCTCTGGATGCCCATGCTGCAGCTTGCGCCCGGCATCTATCGCGTGCAAAGCCAGTTGCAAGCCGGAACTCAGCCGGCCCGGCAGCAGAGCTGGCCATTGACCGTACCCGCCTCCGCGCCGGCGGGGCCGCGGCTGAGCAGCGTGGTGGTGGTGCGGCAATTGTTATCGCAACCCTCCCAGCCTCGTCCAGCCTGGAAGAGATTGTCTTTTCACGGAATGAGGATCGTGCCCCACGCCGGAGTGGCCAGTTTTGCCCAGCGCGGCAAAGCCATTGGTTTTTATCTGATGGCCTACGTCCCCCATGCGGCCGTGGCGCCGCAAATGACCCTGACGGTCTATCAGCATGGGGTTCCGGTCTCAGGCACCGCCGTACCGCTGGAACCGCCCGACGCGCAGGGCCGCATTCCGGTATTGGTCACGCTGCCTGAAAACAGCTTTTATCCCGGCGTGAACACCCTGCGCTTTACCTTGCATTCAGGCGAGATGGAAGTTCATCGCCGGGTGCAGATCGTGATTCAGGCCAATCATAAGAGCTGAAAAGTGCGCGGTTCAGCGCCGGACTCACCACCGCCTCAGGCTATGATTTGAGCGTGAGCTCCGCCTGGCAAGTTAAAGCACGCGCGCGGGTGGAAGACGGCCTGGAGCGGATTCTTCCTTCCGCCGGCCGGTTTCCTCAGCCTTTGCACCGGGCCATGCGCCATGGAGCATTAAGCGGCGGCAAGCGGCTGCGGCCGCTGCTCTGCCTGGCCGCGGCGCAGGCGGTCGCCGGAAAATGGCAGGAACGCGCCTTGCGGCCGGCGATGGCCCTTGAGTTGATCCACGCCTACTCGCTGATTCATGACGACCTGCCGGCGATGGATGATGACGCGCTGCGGCGCGGCCAGCCCACCTGCCACGTGGTTTATGGCGAAGCCATGGCCATTCTGGCCGGCGATGGTCTGCAATGCCTGGCCTTTGAAACTCTGGCCGGCTGCCGGCCGGCCGCGCTGGCGCAGGCTTTAGTCCGCGAATTAAGCCAGGCGGCGGGCACGCCGGCGGGCATGGTGGCCGGGCAGGCGGCCGATATCTGGGCCGAAGGCCGGCGGATGCAGCCCCTTCAAAATCTAAAATCCCCGCTGCCGCAGTTGCCGGCGGCGCGGCCGCTGCTCGAGTCCATTCATCGCTGCAAAACCGGAGCATTGCTGCGCGCGGCTCTGGTCATGGGCGGCCTGACCGCGGGCGCCGGCCCGGCGCGGTTGCGGGACTTGCGCCGCATCGGTGCCGACATCGGGCTGGCGTTTCAAATTCAGGACGACCTGCTCGATCGCCAGGCCAGTACCGGCCAACTGGGCAAAACCGCGGGTAAAGACCAGGCGCAGGGCAAGCTGACCTATCCCGGAGTTTATGGCGAGCCGGCCGCGCATCAACAAGCCGCCCGGCTTTCGCGGCAGGCGCTCCGCAGATTGGACGGCTGGGGTAAAGCCGCGCTGCCCTTGCGCGAACTGGTGGAATCCATGGCGGAACGCCGGAAATGAGTAGCAGTGGAATGATCCCCTTATACTGATTTCCATGGCTCGCTGGCGCTTGCGCAAATCCGGCTTTCGCTTCAACGCCTGGCATTCGTTTCCCGACGACTCCGGCTACGATGCCCGGCCGCATGGCCATGACTACGAGTTTTCGCTGCTGCTGGAGGCCGCGGCCTGCCCGCAGGGCATGCTCTATGACGCCCGCCGGCTGAAGCAACTCGTGGTTGACCGGGTCATCTCCCGCCTGGATCACCAGAACCTCAATGATCTGCTGCCCCAGCCCAGCTCCGAATTGCTGGCGGAATGGATCTGGCGGCAACTGCGCCCGCATCTGCCGCCGGAGCTTAAAATCGGCATCGAATTGTGGGAAACGCGCAGCATTGCCCTTGAGTACTGGGGCGAAGAGTAGAAATAGGAAGTGGCGTGCCTTGGATGCCGCATCCGGCATCCACGCATGAACCTGTCATGGCATCTTTTAAGGCTGTTAACGTTCATCTTTGGGAATGAAATTGGGCTAAACTTGCAGGCGTGCGGCGGGGTAGCCGCATGGGGGTCAGTTCAGATGCGCCCTGAAGGCGCGGAAACGGAAACGTTTGCATGAAAAAATTCCTCATTGGCCTCGTCACCGGCATCCTCCTGATGCCCTTCGGTTTTTACCTTTATTGCCGCTCCGGCCACGCGCCGGTGGCCACGGCATCGGCGCCCATGCCGCTGGAGCGTTTTTTCGCCAAAACCGCTCTGCACGCCACGATTCGCCGCGAAGCCCCCAAAACCGTCCCCTTCCCGGCCACGGCGGATAACCTGTTTGGCGGGGTGATGGTCTATCGCCAGAACTGCGCCTTTTGCCACAGTCTGCCCAACCAGCGGCCTTCGCCGGCGTCGCGCGGCATGTTTCCCAGACCTCCGGAATTATTCAGCCAGCGCGGCATGGTAACCAATGATCCTGCCGGAGTCACTTATTGGAAAGTAAAAAATGGCATTCGGCTCACCGGCATGCCGGGATTTTCCCAATCTCTTTCCAACCTGCAGATGTGGCAGGTGAGCCTGCTGTTAAAGCACGCCAACCGGCTTCCCGCGACGGTGGCGGCGGCCTTGAACTCGGCCCCTTCCGGATCGCAGCCGGCGGGCGGCAGCCAACCCCCTAAAGCAAAGAAAAAGGCGTGAGCGACGCCCGCCCGGCCGGAATTATGGCCATCCCCGGCGCTTCGCCACCCTGGCCGGCGGCCGCGCCCGGATTTGCTTTTACAATAGATACAGGATGGCAGTCCGGAAAGTAATTATTTTGAAGCCGCGGGGATTCTGCGCCGGCGTGGTGCGCGCGGTGGAGGCGGTCGAGCGCGCGCTCGTCACCTTCGGCCCGCCCATCTACGTGTTGAAGGAAATCGTGCACAACCGCACCGTGATCAGCGATCTCGAGGCGCGAGATCGGA
>JAKATS010000381.1 GCA_021818645.1 Acidobacteriota bacterium
CAATTCCAACGGCTGGGTTGCCAGCCGGAAAACCCTATGAACCCACGCTTGCGTTTGATGCCCCGGGCGGTGCTGTGCGCCGCCGGACTCAGTCTGGCGGCCCTGGCCGGGGGCCCGCATCCGCTGCGCCTGAAGATGACCCGTTCGGGGTACCTGGCGGCGCCGGGCTTTAATGTGATGCTGTACAACGACAACTACAGCCCGGTGTTTTTCGATCAGAAAGACGCGGCGATGCAGATCATCCTGTATGACCGGCGCATCGCGACCAACGGCTCGGTGCGGCTGATGCCGACGCCGGAGCAATGGGACGTGATCCCGCATCTGCAGCGCCGCGCTGTGGACCGCAAGCACAATCGGCTGATCGCCGTTATGTCGTATCCGGGCTACAAGCTGCAATATCACGTGGTGGTCAGCGCGGAGCCGGGAGGGGTGCGAGTGAGCGTGAATCTGGACCGGCCGCTGCCGCGGGCGCTGGTGGGCCGGGCGGGCTTCAACCTGGAATTCATGCCCTCGATTTACGTGGACAAATATTACCTGGTGGACGGGAGCCGTTACGGCCTGTTTCCCCGCTACCCGGAAGAACGCATACATCAGGTTCCCCCGCCGCCGGGCGGCTTGAAGGGCGAGGCCTATTACACCCACGATCTGCATGTAGCCGAAGGGTATATGCAGCCGCTGCCTTTCGCCATGGGACATACCATCACGCTTGCGCCGGAGAACCCGCACGACCGGATCACGATCACTTCCGAGCATGGCCGGCTGCGGTTGTATGATGGCCGCGATCTGGCGCTCAACGGCTGGTTTGTGCTGCGCACGCTGATACCGGCGGGCAAGACCCGGGACGCGGTGGTGTGGCATATCCGGCCGCACGTGACCCCCGGCTGGACGCGGCCGCCGATGATCGCACACAGCCAGGCGGGCTACGCGGCGGGATTCCGCAAAGTGGCGGTGATCGAACTCGATCCACGCTTTCACGCGCCGCGGACCGCGCAACTACTGCGGCTGATGCCGGATGGCCGCTATTACCCGGTTTATACCAGCAACATTTCGCAGCCTCGGCGCTGGCTGCGCTACGACTACGCCCGCTTCAACTTTACTTCCGTACGCCGGCCCGGGATATATAAAATCGCCTATGCGGGCGAGCGCAGCGACCCCTTCCCGATCGCGCGCAATGTGTATTCCCATACCTGGCAAACCTCGCTGGACGGCTTTCTCGCCATCCAGATGGACCACATCGCGGTGCGCGACGGCTACCACGTCTGGCACGGCCTGGCGCACATGGACGACGCCCGCCAGGCGCCGCCGAATATTATCCATTTCGACGGCTATTCCATGGGCCCGAATACATTTTCTCCCTACCGGCCGGGCCAGCACATTCCGGGATTGAACGTGGGGGGATGGTTTGATGCCGGCGATTTCGACAACGACGCCTTCGGCCAGACCACGACCATACAGAACCTGGCCCTGGCGTACAACACCTTTCACATGAAATGGGATGAGCTGACGGTGAACGAAAAGTCCCGGGAGACCCAGATGCACCGGCCCGACGGGATCCCCGACGCGGTGGAACAGGTTGCCCATGGCGTGCTGCAGACGCTGGCGCAAATCCACGCCGTCGGCCATACCTTTGAAGGGATACAGGCCGCGACATTGCGGCAGTACACCTTCGTGGGCGATGCCGCTTCGCAAACCGATGAGCATCTATATGACCCGAAGCTGGGGCCGAACCAGGTGAAGGGCGGATATTCGGGCAAGCCCGACGACCGCTGGGCGTGGACCAACTACAACCCGTTCATGGAATACGCCGCAGTGGCCGCGCTGGCCGAGGCCTCGCGCACGCTGAGGGGCTGGTACGATCCGCTGTCCCACAAATGCCTGCAGACCGCGATCCAGCTCTACCAGAAGGAAAAAGCCCAGCCGATCAAGGCGCCGAAACGTTTCCGGTTCTTTTACCGCTTCGGCGCGCCCGACTGGAGCGCGGCACTGGAGCTGATGATCGCGACCCACGGCGCCAACCCGTACAAACAGCGGGTAGAAAAGCTGTTCCCGCGAATGCTGCATCAGTTCGGGTTCCAGGGCTGGACCGCGGTGCGCGCGCTGCCCTACCTGAATGCCAGCTACCGGACAAAATTCCGCGCCGCGCTGGCGCAATATCTACCGCAACTGAAGCGCCAGCTCGCGGCCACGCCCTTCGGCGTGCCGCCGACCCGCGGCGCCTGGGGCAGTTCGGAACAGGTGGCCAACTTCGGGGTGGAGATGTATTTTCTGCACGAAGCGTTTCCCCACCTGGTGGGCACGCGCTACACGCTGCGAGCGGCCAACTATCTGCTGGGCACGCATCCGGTGGCGAGCGTTTCCTATATCGCCGGCATCGGGAAAGAATCGAAGCTGAAGACATATTCCAATAATCGCGGCGACCATTCCTACCTGCCGGGCGGAATGATTCCGGGCTACGTCGTCATCAAGCCCGATTTTCCCGAGTGCATTACCCGCTTCGGGCTGCTCTGGTTCGAAGATGAAACCACCATATCGGCGACCAGCAGCTGGGTGCTGGAAGCCAACGCCGCACAGGCTCTGGTGAATGCAAAGAAATGAGAGCCACCGTAACGGGAGGCGAATGAAGAGTACGGATATGACCCGGTAGAGGTCTGGACTGAAGGCGACGCATTCGGTTTAGGCGACAGCCATGCGCAGTACCTTAAAAAGCAGATCATGCAGATTGGAGCATCCCCATCTAAGGCGTAACAGCATCTTGAGGTTGCCGTTGATGGCCACGACGATGCCGAACCGGACCTGGGTTTTTCAGTAAAGTCATGGGCAGTCGTTAGAGTGGACCCCGAAATTGAGACAAGTGAATAAGGCACAATTTTCAGCGAATGGAGAATTGTGTCATGGGAATGAATCGACGGAAGTTCACACGGGAGTTCAAGGAGGCCGCCGTTCGGCGACTGGAATTGGGAGCATCGATTGCCGTGGTGGCGCGAGTTTGTGAAGTGAACCCGAATGTCCTGCACCGCTGGCGGCGGGAGCTGCGGGAGTTCGGTGGCAAGGCGTTTTCCGGGCCCGGGCGCGGTCGGGCTGAGGAAGGTCGCATCATCGCGCTGGAGCGCAAGGTCGGCCAGCAGGCGGTGGAGATCGATTTTTTGCGGGGATGCTTGCAACATGTCGAGGAGCAGCGGAGGCTGCAGGCATTGACTACCCGCGGCTCGTCTACCCGTACCTTGAAAAGCAAATGACAGCGACGATCCCGATCCCGCTGGAGAAGCTCTGCCGGCTGACCACGGTCAGCCGCGCAGACTTTTATCGCTGGCACGTGCAGGCGCCAGCGGGCGATGCGGATATGGAATTACGCGAGCAGATGCAGCGCGTAGCGCTGGAATCGTCCTGCTACGGCAGCCGCCGCATCACGGCCGAGCTCCGCCGGCGGGGCTGGCGGGTAAATCGCAAGAAGGTGCAACGGTTAATGCGCGAGGATAACCTGCTCTGCCTGCGCCAGCGCAGGTTCGTCGTCACAACGGACTCAGCGCATGGGCTGCCGGTCTATCCCAACCTGGCCAGAGAGATGGTATTGACCGGCATCGATCAGCTTTGGATTGCCGACATAACCTATATCCGGCTGGAGGTGGAGTTCGTCTATCTGGCCGTAGTGCTGGACGCCTACTCGCGGCGTGTGATCAGCTGGGCGCTGGGCCGCACGCTGGAGGCCACGCTCACCCTCAAAGCTCTCGATATGGCTCTCGGCCAGCGGCGGCCTGCGCCCAGCCTGGTGCATCATTCCGACCGCGGCGTGCAGTATGCATCGGGGGATTACACCGATCGGCTCAAGGCCAACGGCGTCGTCATCAGTATGAGCCGCAAAGGCAACCCGTATGATAACGCTCGCTGTGAGTCGTTCATGAAGACGCTGAAATGCGAGGAGGTTTATCGCGCCGAATACTGGGATCTGGCCGAGGCGCACGCCTCGATCGGCGTGTTCATCGAGAAGGTCTACAACCAAAAACGCCTGCACTCGGCGCTCGGCTACCTGCCGCCAGTCGAGTTCGAAGCCCAACTGCCAATGCAGAATATGGAGGCCGTTACGCGGCAACTGACGGCATGAGTTTTTTAAGGCATGGGGAAATCTATCGTCCGATGGCAGATGCAAAACCGGGAACGGCGTGGGCTGCCGTTCCCGGCGCTCATCGGCATGATGAGTCTCCAGCCGGCTATTCCTCAGCGGGTTGGTCTCCACCAGAGCCCGCCTCCGCTTCACCGGCCATGCTCAGAATGCGTTACAGTGGTCCTGCCGGTCGAGAATTTTGCAGCGAACGGCTAACAGTGTCTTATTCGACTGTCTCAGCACAGGGGTCCACCCCAAAGAGTGCGTCTATATCGGAATGCGTGAGCAGAAGTATACAGCCACCTTCTGCGGAAAGGATCATATTGAACTTAAACAACAATGAACCAAATAAGGAGTTCTCAAATGTCAAATGAAACCTTGAAAATCAATACATCGGAAGTTCATAACGGCAACCAGCCCGCCAGCGGCCAACATACTGGCGGCGAACACAAGCAGGGCGAGCATCACCAGAAGAGCGGGCAGCAACCGGGCAATCCGCAACATGCCACGCCACGGCATAATGACGACCCGCAAAAACAGAGCGCGCCGGCTTATCCGAAAGATAATTACGGCAAGCCCGGGCAGGACGCCGCGCAGCCGATTCACGAGCCCAAAGGCGGAGCGACGCACGAGAAGCGTTAACCGCCAGCCAGCAGAAGATCG
>JAKATS010000020.1 GCA_021818645.1 Acidobacteriota bacterium
TGCCGGGGCTAGAGCCGGGCGATTACATCGAAACCGCATACGTCGAACATTTTCCGCCTTCACCGATTGTGGCTCGCGCCATAGACAACGACATGTTTTTTGTCTTCAACTCCAACACCGAGCCCTATAACTATTCCGATTATGTGGTGCTGACGCCGCACCATGATCCGGTGGCAATCGAGCAGGCCCGCTTTCCCGGCCACCCCACGGTGACGCGCATGCCGCGCTATACCGCCCGGGAATGGCTGGTGCAGAAAACCCGGATGGTGCTGAGCGAACCGGACATGCCGCCGGTGCAGGAAGTGGTACCCAAGGTATGGATCAGCAGCCCGTTGGAATGGCGGCAGGTTTCCATGTACTGGGCCGATCATCTATTCGCCGTGCGCCGAGTTACGCCCGCCATTCAAGCCAAAGCGCGGCAGTTAGCCGCCGCCGGCGCATCGTCCACGGCCAAGGCGGATGCCATTTTTCAATGGGTTGCCGGACATATTCACAGCGGCCCCGGCGGCGCTTTTGTCCCCGCAGAGCAGTATTTTCAAAACCGCACGGGTAACCGCCTGAGTGTATTTCTCGCTCTGCTCAGCGCGGCACACGTGCCCTGGCAACTGGTGATGGCGCGGCCGGTTACCGATCATTCCAGCCTGCAGATTCCCAATCTGGCCTCTTTCAGTTATCCGCTGGTGCGGATAGGTCCGCAAGGGCAGCGCGAATGGTACGACATTAACCAGCCTTTCTCTCAATTGGGCTATCTGGCGCCGGGGATTCGTGGCGGCCAGGCCTTGATTGTGGGAGATAACCAGCCGCATCCATTCATTACCGCACCCACCGCCGCATCCACACTCGACGCCACGGTGCTGCAGGTTCGGGCCAAGGTGAATGGGCAAGGCGCGGCGCAACTGACGATGAGCCTGCAATTCCGCGGGGTCACCGCCGCGCAGGTGCGCGAGGCTCTGGAAGGCCAGCCCGCCAACCGGTTACCCCAGGTCTATCAGCAACTCCTGCTCGGCACCTATCCCGATGGCATGGCCACGGGCGGAAAAATCCTGAACCTGCACCATCACGCGCCCACATTGACTTTGCAGATTCAAGGCGAAGTGCCGGATTTTATCCGCATCACGGGCCAGACCTGGGAAATTCACCGCCTGACCGGAGCGGTGAACCTGCAGCGGAAACTGGCATCGCTTGCTTACCGGCGCTATCCCCTGATCATCGGCGGTGGCATGGTGGAACAGGCGCGGGTCAGCGTGCAGTTACCCCCTGAACTCGCTCAACTGCAATTGCCCGCGGATACGAATCTGGTTTCCCGCTTCGGCAGTTTTACCACCCAGTACAGCGAAACCGGCGGGGTATTGCGTTTTCAGCGCGGCCTCAGCCTGCCGGCCGAGCGGATCAACGCCAAGCAATATCCTAATTTTCGCCGCTTTGCCGAACAGGTAACCGCGGCCGACCATACCCACATTTTCGGACAGGTTAAATCCCCGTTGCCGCCGCAAAACTGAAACGATATAGTTCATGTTTATGGTTTATGACGCCATTGTCGTAGGTTCCGGGGCTTCGGGCGGCTGGGCATGCAAGCGGCTGGCCGAAGCCGGCTTGCGCATCGCCCTGGTGGACGCCGGGACACCCCAGCCGGACAGTAATTTTCGCGAACATCAGCCGGCTTATCAGCTGCCCTTTCGCAATCTGGCGCCGGAGCTTTTAAAGCGCACCCAGCCGGTACAGAGCCAATGCTATGCCTGCACCGAGTTCAACAGCGATTGGTTTTGCAACGATCTGGATGAACCCTACACCACGCCAAAAGATCAACCCTTTACCTGGCAAGGGCGGCTACGACGCACCGGAGGCCGGACCAACGTCTGGGGCCGGCAAAGTTATCGTTTAAGCGATCTGGATTTTAAGGCCGCTTCGCACGATGGCTATGGCGTGGACTGGCCGCTCAGTTACCGGGATCTGGCGCCATACTACGACATCGTCGAAGAATATGTGGGCATCACCGGGATGGCCGAGGGCCTGGCGCAGCTGCCCGACGGCCAGTTTCAACCTCCCATGGGCCTGACCTGCGCGGAACAGCTGTTCCGGGGCAAGGTCAAAGAAAAGCTGGGCTGGACGGTCACGCTGGGCCGCTCGGCCAACCTGACAAAAAGCATCAACGGCCGCGCGCCCTGCCATTACTGCGGGCCCTGCGAGCACGGCTGCATCACGCATTCCTATTTCAATTCCGCCTTCACCACCGTCGCCGACGCATTGCGCACCGGCCGCTGCGATCACATTCCCAATGCCATGGTCTATCAGGTGCTGATGAACCCGGATACCAACCGCGCGCGAGGTGTGCTTTATGTGGACCGGGAAACGCGGCAAACCCGGGAAGTGTATGCCCGGGCAGTGCTGCTCTGCGCCCAGGCGCAGGAATCGGTGCGGGTGCTGTTCAATTCCGCCAACCGCCAGCACCCCCGCGGGCTGGGCAATGCCAGCGGCGAACTGGGCCATTATCTGATGGACCATATCAGCGGCATGGTGGGCGCGGGCGAGATTGAACAGCGTGGCGGAAAGGCGACGATCAATGGTCCGAACCGGCCCGACGGCATTTACGTTCCGCGTTTTCGCAATATTTTAGGCCAGTCGCGCACGAAAAATTTTATCCGTGGTTACGGAATGCAGGGCAGCGGCAGCACAAGCTTCAATTGGAGTGCGCCGGGCTTTGGCGCAACCTATGTGCAAGGACTGCGCCAAACGAAAACCTATATCGGCCTGGTCATGTTTGGCGAATGCCTAGCGCGGCGGGAAAACCGAGTCGAGATTGACCCGGAGCGCGTGGATACCTATGGTATTCCCATCCTGAAAATCTCGATGAGCTATGGCGAAAATGAAGCCGCGATGCTGCGCGACGCCTATGACACGGCCAGTGAAATGCTGGCCGCCGTGGGCAGCCGGAACGAACTTTCGCCGCCGAAAATGAGCATTCCCGGCGCCGGCATTCATGAAGTGGGCATTGCCCGCATGGGCACCGACCCGAGGCGATCGGTGCTGACGCCTTTCCAGCAAACCCATGAGATTGAGAACTTGTTTGTGATGGATGGCTCGGGTTTTCCCTCCACCGCCTGCCAGAACCCCACCCTGACCATCATGGCGCTGTGCGTGCGCTCCTGCGATCATCTGCTGGAACGATTCAAGCGTTCCGAAATTTAGCGGCGGGGCTTCACCGTTCCGGTGCCCGGCCACCAACGGCCCGGCCGGTGCGTCATGCGAATTCATTCAACAATCTGAAAGCCGTGGCCGGATTTGCCCTGAAGCAGCTGGCGGGCCACACCCGCATCCGCGGCGCCCACCCAGAGCGCCTGCTGCCAAGTGAGACCGGGCACCGTGGGCGTGCCCAGTTCGGCAGCGATGCCATTGGCACGCAACAGGCCGGCGGCGAGCAAGGCTTCCGATTCGCGTTCAAAACTGGCGATTTCAACCCGATCTTCGAGCGGCACGTGGGCCAGCGGATCTTCATCCATTTTCATACTTTCATTGTAGGCTTATTGGTTTTCAACCCTCCATACCCCGGCGCACGGGCTGATGAAGCTCGATCCTGCCGGGGCGGCGCGGCGAGCACATCCGCCGGGGCTTTGGCTTGAACGGGCAGGGCTCCCGCAGGGATAGTTGACAATTTTGTATAGATTTGCCAACTTAAAGAGGTAAGCCCTTGAAATCTGGAGAGTTGCCGCATGAGCACCCCTGCGACCGATATCGAACTGCTGGCCAGCCAGGAATACAAATACGGTTTTGTGACCGAAATCGAATCGGACACAATTCCGCGCGGATTAAGCGAAGAGGTCGTCCGAATGATCTCCGCGAAAAAGCAGGAACCGGAGTTCATGCTGGAATGGCGCTTAAAGGCATATCGGCACTGGCTGCAAATGCGCGAACCCGAATGGGCCAACGTGCATTACCCGGCGATTGATTATCAGGACATCATCTATTACGCCGCCCCCAAGCAGGCGAGCGACCGGCCCAAAAGCCTGGAGGAAGTGGATCCCGAACTGCTGCGCACCTATGAAAAGCTCGGGGTACCGCTGCGCGAGCGCGAACTGCTGGCGGGGGTGGCCGTGGACGCGGTGTTTGACAGCGTTTCCGTAGCCACCACATTCCGGGAAAAACTGGCGGAACTGGGGATTATTTTTTGCTCGTTTTCCGAAGCGGTGCGCGAGCATCCCGACCTGGTGCGCCAGTATCTGGGTTCGGTGGTGCCGGCCAGCGATAACTTTTTCGCATCGCTGAATTCAGCCGTATTCAGCGACGGGTCGTTTGTTTATGTACCCAAAGGCGTGCGCTGTCCGATGGAGCTTTCGACCTATTTCCGCATCAACGCCCAGGATACGGGCCAGTTTGAGCGCACCCTGATCATTGCCGAAGAAGGCGCCTACGTCAGCTACCTGGAAGGCTGCACCGCGCCCAAGCGCGATAGCAACCAATTGCATGCGGCCGTGGTGGAACTGGTGGCGCTGGAGCGGGCGACGATCAAATATTCCACCGTGCAGAACTGGTATCCCGGCGACAAGGAAGGCCGGGGAGGGATTTACAATTTTGTGACCAAGCGCGGCAAATGCGCCGGGCGGGCGGCCAAAATCTCCTGGACGCAGGTCGAAACCGGATCGGCGATCACCTGGAAATATCCGAGCTGCATTCTGCAGGGCGATGATTCCGTGGGCGAGTTTTATTCCGTCGCGCTGACCAACCATAAACAGCAGGCCGACACCGGCACCAAGATGATCCATAT
>JAKATS010000368.1 GCA_021818645.1 Acidobacteriota bacterium
CGCGGGCGGCGCGGTCGCGATCATCGCCATCATCGCCGTACCTGGCTTAGTTCCCGCCGGCCAGATTGACCATGCCTGCTCCATGCTTTTTGGCGCGGTGGTACTGGGGTTTGCCGATACCCGGGCATGGATCAGCCGGGCGCTGGGATATCCAGCATTGGAAAAACTGGGCGAGGCCAGCTACAGCCTTTATATTCTGCAGGTGCCGGTGTGGGCGCGCCTCGACTGGTACTGGCACGACGCCATACACGCAGGCTGGCTGCCGGCGCGCTGGGGCCTGCATTCCCCGGCTTTTATCAGTGTCATGCTGACGACCGAGATCGCGGCCAGCTTGGCCGCGTATCGCTGGGTCGAGCGACCGCTGCGCAAATGGATTCGCGGGCTGGGAAAATCGCCGGTTCGCGGAGGATCGCTCACCCGGTCTGGGCCTTGAAGCGGTCGAGGCGCGGGATGGTGCGGAAGGGAATGCGCACCGGAGCGGAGTCTCGCGCCGGATAGAGGCCGGCGGGATAGACGGTCTGGGGGCCGAATTTGCGGTTGAGGGCGTCCATGGCGGCCGAGGCGCGGTCGCGGCGATCGTCGGCGGCCTCAAACAGCGGCAGCGTGCGCTCGCCTTCGGCGGCCAGACGGTCGAAATAGACGCTGATCAGGATCAGCGGGCGGGGCGGGCAGCGCGCCCAGAGCCGGCGCAGATGCGCCTGCAGCGTGAACTCATTGCGGCAGGGCAGAAACCGGCATTGGTCCTGCCAGAAGGCTGGCGGCGGGCCGCCGAGAAATTCGCAGCCCAGGCCCAGGCCGCGGGCCCAAAGACCGAGCTGGCGCAGCTCGCCGGCGGCCATGTGGAGCATTTTGAGGGCGACCGGCCAGGCGGCGGCGAAGGGGCGGAACTCGGGCGCCAGCACGTGCTGCTTGCCTAGGCTTTTGCGCGGCGGCTCGGGATCGTGGAAATCAGCGCCGCGCATCCAGTGCCACATGCGTTCGCCCAGCACGCTGCCCCACAACCCGCGCATCGCGCCGGGCGAAAGCGCGGCCATCTGCGGCATGGTGGTGATGCCGGCCCGGGCCAGCCGCTGCTGCATGCGCGGCCCGATGCCGGGCAGATCGCCCGGAGCCAGGGCAAACAGCGCCTGGGGCAGATCCCGCGCCAGCAGCACGGTCAGGCCGTCGGGTTTTTGCATGTCGCTGGCCACTTTGGCCAGAAAGCGGTTGGGCGCCAGGCCCACCGAGCAGCGCAGCGTTTCGCCCACTTGGCGCAGAGCGGCCTTGACCGCCCGGGCCAGACGGCGGGCGTTTTCCACCTGGCGTTCGCGCCCGAGCAACCGGCAGGCCATTTCGTCAATGGAGAGAACCGAATCCACCGGCAGGCACTGTTCGACGGCCGCGAGAATGCGGTGATGATACTCGACATAAAGCCGCGGCTGGCCGGCCACCAGCTCGATCTGCGGGCAAAGCTTTCGGGCGTCGGCCAGGCTGACCCCGGTTTTGACGCCAAAGGCTTTGGCCTCATAGCTGGCCGCGATGCAGCAGGTATTGCGGGTGATCATGGGCACGACCGCTACCGGGCGGCCGCGCAGCTCGGGCCGCTCCTGCTGCTCGACGGAGGCGAAGTAAGCGTTCAGATCGAGAAAAAGCCAACCCACTTCCGGGGATTCCGGCAAAGACGCCAGCCGGGGACGTGCGCCGGCGATGAGCGGCCCGGTCATTTACGCAGGCTAAGCCAAAGGCGAAAAAAAGCAAAACTTTTCCGGCCCCCCGGACAGAGGGAGAAAGTAGGAATCAGAAGAACTGAAAAAACCAGGAGAACAGGAAACCGGCAGGGTTAAGCGCCGGGCAGGAACCCCGGGTGAATTCACTCGATTTTGACTTTCCAGATGCGACGGCGAACTCGCGGGCTGCCGCTATCCGCTATGATGAAACAGGAGGGATTTGCCGGAGTGCCAGACCCGTTGACGCAGGAAGTGATCGCGGTGATCGCGCGCGAGCAGCACATTCCCGCCGACCGCATTCGTCCCGACTCCACTTTTCAGGAACTGAAAATTGATTCGCTGGATGGCGTGAACCTGGTCTTTGCCTTTGAGGAGCAATATAACCTGAGTATTCCCGACGAAACCGCGCGCACGCTGGCCAGCGTGGACCAGGTGGTCACGCTTCTGCGCCGGCAACTGGAAGCGGCCGACGGCAACCGTGCCAGCACTTCCGGGCCCGCATAAAAACTCCGCTTCCCGCTCCCCCATGCCGCGCTCCGACGCCGTAGTCATCACCGGATACGAAACCCTCAACTGCTTGGGGCAGGATCGCGCAAGCTTTGCGCGGCGGCTGCTAGCGGGCGAAAGCGGTATCGCGCGGTCGCCGCGGCTGGAGGCCGAAGGCTTGGCTTTTCCGGTGGGCGAAATCACCGGCTTTGCGCCGGCAGAGCATTTTGGCAAGGAAATCGAGCTGCTCGACCGCGGGGTACAACTGGCGATGGTCTGCGCCGGGCGGGCGCTGGCGATGGCAGGACTGGAGCCGATCGGCCGCTTTTACGATGCGGTCCGGGTGGGCGTGATCACCGGTTCGGGCATGCCCGGCATTGAGAGCCAGGAGCGGGCGCTGAGGCAGTTGTATGGCGAAAAAGCCAGCCGCCTGCATCCGTTTTCGATACCCCGGGCCATGGCCAATGCGGCCAGCTCGCAGATCAGCATGGGCTGGGGCGCGCGCGGCGCCTGTTTTACGGTATCGAGCGCGTGTGCCTCTTCGGCGCATGCCCTGGGCGAGGCGTGGCGCTATCTGCGCGCCGGAGATCTGGACTTGGTGCTGGCCGGCGGCACCGATGCGCCGCTGAGCCGGGGCGTACTGAAAGCCTGGGAAGGAATGCGGGTGCTGGCGCCGGCCGGGGAAAACCCGGCCGCCGCCTGCCGGCCCTTCAGCGCCGACCGCGCGGGAATGGTGATCGCCGAAGGCGCGGCCATGTTTGTGCTGGAGCGGGCCGCCGCGGCGCAGGCGCGCGGCGCCACGATTCTCGCCGAGCTGGCCGGCTACGGCGCCTCCGCCGACGCCGGCCATATTACCCAGCCGAGCGCGCAGGGCGCGGCCCAGGCCATGCGGCAGGCCCTGCAGCGGGCCGGCCTGAAGCCGGAAGAGGTGGACTACATCAATGCCCACGGCACGGCCACGCGCCTGAACGATGCGACCGAGATCGCGGCGATTCGCCAGGCTCTGGGCCCGGCGGCGGAAAAAGTTTCAATCAGCTCGACGAAATCCATGCACGGCCATGCCATGGGCGCCAGCGGCGCGATTGAACTGGCGGCGGTGCTGGCCGCGCTGGCGGCGCAGCAGGCGCCGCCCACGGCGCATTACACCACGCCTGATCCGGAATGCGATCTGGACGTGACGCCCAACCGGGCGCGGCCGCGGGAACTGCGGGCAGCACTTTCCAATTCCTTTGCCTTCGGCGGTTTGAATGCCGTGCTGGCGATACGGCAATGGGCGGCACATTAAGTGCCGCAAAATGTTCCGCTCCAGCCGTTCAACTAACGTTCCTTGACCCACAGGCGGGAAGTTTTCCATGCGCTATCACATTGAAACCGCCTGGCTGGCCGGCACGCTCCGGCGCGTATGTGCGGGCCTGGTCATGATCGTTCTGCTCTTCAGCCCGCTGAGTCTTGCCGCAAAGGCCGAAGGTGGGATCATTTCCGGCACCGTGATCAATGCGATGGGCAAGAATGTGCCCGGTGCCGTGGTTACCATCACGAATCAGGCCAGCGGACAAAAAACGCAGGCTACTGCCGATGCCGAGGGACATTACCAATTGCCCGCGCTGCCGCCAGGGCAGTATCGAATCACAGCCCGCGCCGGGAGTTGGCATGCCCCGGCGACCCGGGTCACCATCCGGGCGGGCGCGCGGCAGACCGTGAACTTAGCCTTGAATGGACCGCCGGAATCCAGTTCCCCCGCATCGGCTCAGGTGCCGGAACTGTCACTGCAAAATCTGGGGTTTTCGCCCCAGCAAACCCGAGGCAGCCGGAAACTGCAGGCGCGGCTCAACCGCCGCTCCCGCATGCTGCAAATCCATCAGAAGTTGGGCCTGCTGACGATGATTCCGCTGGCCGCGACGGTGATCGCCGGCGGGTTTGCCGGCGGGCGGCCGAGCAAAACTTCTTCCACCGGCCGCAATATTCACGCCATTCTGGGGATGACGGCGTTTGGCATGTATAGCGCCACGGCCTATTTCGCCATCTTTGCGCCGCGCATCAAGGGGGTGAAGACGCGCGGACCGATCAAAGTGCATGAGGCGCTGGCCTGGATTCACGGCCCGGGTATGATTCTGACCCCGATTCTGGGCGAAATGGCCTATGCCCAGCGGGCGCGCGGCGAGCGCGTGCATGGTATTGCCAAGCTGCACGGGCTGGTGGCCATGGTGACGCTGGGCGCCTATGTTGCGGCCTGGCTGGCGGTGGCCAAGCCGCATTTGTTTTCGAACACCACACAACGGGTATCGAATCTGTTTTCGAGAACATCAGACGGCGTGCTGAGCTTTCTGGGGGTGGGCCATGCGCCGGCGCGGCCGGTTTATGCCCTGAACCAAAGTCGGATTGCCCAACAAGGAAATGGGAAGTGAGCATGAGAACCAAAAGCCTAAAAATTCATTTCGGGCTGCTGGCCTGCCTGGCCTTATCCGCTACGATGACAGCGGCGTCCACACCCACCCTCTGGGTGCTGACCGCCTCGACCCTGACCTATCATGTCTCCGACCCTTTCCATCA
>JAKATS010000252.1 GCA_021818645.1 Acidobacteriota bacterium
ATGGCCATCATTGGACCGATCGTCAGCAATGAGGTGTTTTTCTTTATTGTGGTGCTGGGGTTGGCGGGCCTGCTGCTGCTGCGGGAATCGCGGATGAAACGGGCGGAGACGGCGGTCGGGGTGGGAGTGGGCGCTACAGGCGGAAGCCAACCCAGCCCGGCAATGCTGCGGCAACAAAAGGCGCGGCTGAAACGGGAAAAGCTATGGAGCGGGCTGGCTTATGGCGCGTCCTTTCTTTTTATCGTGATGTTTACCGCCGAATACGTATATTCGCGTTCAATTGCCGCGCTGACGCCGGCGAACCTGTTAACCGCCCATAACGGCCTGGTATCGGTTCCGGTAAGCCAGATTGAAAACGGCGATCTGCATCGCTATAAAGTGTTCACGCCGGGAGGACCGGTGCGATTTTTTGCCCTGCGTAAACCCAACGGCCATCTGGCGCTGGCGTTTGACGCCTGCCAGATCTGCGGCGGCAAAGGCTATTACCAGAACGGGCAGATGCTGTTCTGCCGCAACTGCGATGCGCCGGTCAATACAGCTACGATTGGAATTTACGGCGGCTGCAACCCGATTCCTCTGCAGTATCAGGTGGTCGGAAATCAGGTACTGATCCGGGTAGGCGTGCTGGCCGGCGAAGCTCCGTTGTTTCACAAATCGTGAGCCATACAACCCTATGCAAGGTAGAATCCTGAGGCAATCGTTTGTGCGGCAGCGCGGGCGCAAGCTGCTGGCGCTGGCGGCGATTACCGCCGGGATGACGGTGGCCACGGCGATGCTGGTGATCCGCACCAATGCCGGCGACGATCTCAGCCGCGAACTGCACCGCTATGGTGTAAATCTAACCATCGTGCCGGCGGCGGCATCCCTGCCGGTGCGCGTGGGCGGGGTGGATCTGCGGCCGGCGCGGCGGGGAGCGTACTTGAATCTCAAGTACCTGCCCCGGTTAAAGAGCATTTTCTGGGAACACAATATTCTGGCTTTCAGCCCCGAATTGTCCGTACAAGCCAAGTCGAATGGCCACATCATACCGGTGGAAGGCGCTTATTTTTCCGCGCCAGTCGAACGAAGCGGAGGCGCAAAACCCATGATGACGGGGCTGGAGGCATTGGCACCGGCCTGGAAAATTTATGGACGGTGGCCCAATGACCAGCAGATTGACAACGATCCTCCCAAGACCATAAAAAAGCCCCATTTAAAAGCCGCCCAGGCTGGAACAACTTTGCCCGAAGCGCTGGCCGGAATCCGGCTGGCCCGGAGAATGAGTTGGCACAAGGGCGAGAGGATTGAGGTTCAAAACTCGCGGGCGAAAGTGAAGATGCGGCTAAGCGGCATGGTTTCGAGCGGAGGGGCGGAAGACCGGGAACTCATCATTCCTTTGCAAATTGCCCAGAATCTGGCCGGGCGGCCGGGACAGGCGCGACGAGTGCTGGTATCAGCACTGACCAAGCCGCCCGACGCATTTTCCCGGGAAAACCCGGACACCATGACCGCAGCGGAAAAAGAGCGCTGGATGTGTTCGCCCTACGCGCGATCCATTGCCGCCCAGATCACACAAGTCTGGCCCGGCGCACGGGTGAATATTGTGCGGAAGGTGGAAGAGGGTGAGGGCCGGGTATTGAATAAAGTAAATCTTCTGCTGTTGCTGTTAACGGTTATGTCTTTGATTGCAGGATGTTTATCCATTTCCAGCATCATGACCGCAGCAGTCAATGAACGGCAGCCGGAGATCGCATTGATGAAGGCGATCGGAGCGGGCGATGGCGCGATCGGGCAATTATTTTTACTGGAAGCGGGGATTCTGGGACTGGCCGGAGGCGCGCTGGGCTTTGGACTGGGGGAAGGACTGGCTGCGCTGATTTCGCAGCAGGTTCTGGGATATGCGGCACATTCCAAACCGGTTCTGGCCCCTCTGGTGCTGACCCTGGCCATCCTGATCGCTTTGATCGGCAGCGCGCAGCCGCTGCGCCGGGCCATGAAGCTGGATCCGGCGAATGCCTTACGGTGAGATTGATGATGAGCAGGGCGAAACGGAACACAAAATTCGGACTCAACCAACTGGCGACGGCGTCGCTCTGGCGGCGGAAGCGCAAGACGGTGATTGCGTTGCTGTCGGTTGCGCTGGCCTCCACACTGGTGACGTCGCTGGTGACGGTCTATGGCGGAGTGGAGCGCGGCGTAAGCCGGCAGTTTCGGAATTTTGGACCCAACCTGATTCTCGCGCCCAGAAAACGCGGGGATTGGCTGAAGCAAACCAATGCGGGGGTGGTAAAACGAACGCTGGGACCCGGAATCCCCTGGACAGGGATCATCTACGCCGTGGCGCGGATTCGCTCCGGCAACGGGCGCTGGCACACGATCGCGATGGCCGGTGCGAATTGGCAATCCATGCGGCGGCTGAATCCGGCATGGCAAGTCAGCCGCGGGAATAATGCTGTCTTAACCGGCCGCGATGCACAGACCGGAACAGAGGTCTGGATAGGCGCGCAAGCGGCCCGGACACTCAAGATCAAGCCGGGAGATTATCTCACCTTGAGCTATGGCGGGCAGACGGCACAATGGCAGGCGGCGGGCATTGTCAGGTCCGGAGGGGAAGCCGATGATCAGGTTTTCGCGCCGCGGTCCGCCGCGCGCCAGCTTACCGGTATTCAGGGCTATACCACGATCGAGATCGCGGCACCGGCAAGTGAAATTCAATTCTTAACCCAGCGCCTGCGGCGATTAGTGCCGCAGGCCACTATTTCTCCGGTGCGGCAGATTGCGGCCGGCGAAGGTGATTTGCTATTGCGAACACGCAGGCTGCTGCTCTGGTCGGCACTGGTGATTCTGTTGACCCTGGCACTGTGCGGCATCGCTACGCTGGCCGGACTGGCGATTGAACGACGCAAGGAATTCGGAATCATGAAGGCGATCGGAGCCGGCAACTGGCAGGTGCTCACCCAGTTTGTAATAGAGGCGATGGCGCTGGGAGCGGCGGGCGGAGGACTGGGACTGGCGGCCGGAACGGCGATCGCCCGCGGCGTGGGCGAAGCGGTGTATGGAACGGTGCTGGCGCCTTCGGCCACGGCATTCGTCCTCGGCCTGGCCGCAGGATTGGGTCTGGCGGTGCTGGCCGGGCTGGCGCCATTTCCCATGATTCTGCAGGCTCAACCGGCCGAAATTCTACGCGGCGAATGAATACCTGCCCGTTTAAACCCTGCCGGCATGCATTACGATTTATATTTCACGGCTGATTAACCACCCCCCCATGCCCGCCATTGACTTACAGGAAGTGACCAAACGCTACGGCAGTGTCGCCGCGCTGGATGGCGTATCGCTGACGGTGGAAGAAGGCGAATGGCTGGCGGTAATGGGGCCTTCGGGTTCAGGCAAGACCACGCTGGTAAACCTGATGGGCTGTCTGGATACGCCGACGACGGGCTCGGTGCTGATCGCGGGCGTGGATGTTTCATCTTATACGCGTGGGCAATTGACGCGGTTCCGAGCGGAAAAGATCGGGTTTGTATTCCAGCAGTTTCATCTGATTCCCTATTTAACCGCGCTGGAAAACGTGCTGCTGGCTCAGCATTTTCACAGCCTGACGGATGAAGCCGAAGCGCGGGCGGCGCTGGCGCGGGTTGGTCTGGCGGAGCGGGCCGATCACTTACCGGCACAGCTTTCGGGCGGGGAACAACAGCGGGTTTCGATCGCCCGGGCGCTGATCAACGATCCCACCATCATACTGGCCGACGAGCCGACGGGCAATCTGGACGAGAAAAATGAAGAAAGCGTCATGGAACTGTTGCGCGGGGCGCATCAGGCGGGCAAGACCATCGTGATGGTCACGCACGACCCGACGATCGCACGCTCCGCCGACCGGCGGATCGAACTGCACCATGGCCGCATCAGCGACATTAGCATTTTTGGCAGCGATGATGAGGAACAACTCGATGAAATTCTGGAGCAGCTCTGGCTGCGCAGAGAAAACGACGAGCCGGCGCATCAGGAAACGCTGCGCATCACCGGGCCGCTGAGCGCAAAACGAGCGATTGAGACGCTGCTGCGGCGCGGCTGGATCAGCCGCGCCGGGGGAAGGCTGGCGCTGGCGGGAACTGGCGAACGGCGGGCGGCCGATATCATACGCCGGCACCGGCTGGCGGAGGTGCTGTTCAGCGACACCTTTCAACTGCGGGACGAAAGCGAACTGGAGGCGCAGGCCTGCGAGTTTGAGCATATCCTCAGCCCCGAGGCGACGAGCCGGATCTGCACATTTTTGCAGCATCCGCGGCAATGCCCGCATGGCAGTGCGATTCCGCGGGGCGAATGCTGCCCACCCGAGTGATGATGCGAAGCGATCAGCTTCTCATCACTATGTTGCCGTCGCTCGCCAATCCTCAGGTTCATCCATGTATATTGCGGCAGGCTCGCTCCTTGCGCCTTGTTCTGCCCGATTATCGATTCGCTAATACACCGATTGGAAATCAGGTTTAAGATAAAAGTATGAGCCTGGGCAAGGAACGTTATCAGAATCTCGACCCCCATAACGGCCCGCGGGAAATTTTTTACGGCCAGCCTGGTTATGACGGCTTTGTGCTGACCTCGCTGGACAAGGCCGTGAACTGGGTGCGCAAGAACTCCATCTGGCCGATGACGTTCGGACTGGCCTGCTGCGCGATCGAGATGATGTCCATGTCGGCGGCGCGGTTTGATATTGCGCGCTTCGGAGCGGAAGTGTTCCGGCCTTCACCGCGGCAGTCGGATC
>JAKATS010000199.1 GCA_021818645.1 Acidobacteriota bacterium
GGCCCATGTCCTCAGGCGCGGCGCTGAGCTCGATGACGAGCGTGCCGTCGTCGGGAACTTCGGTGATGCGCAGGGCTTCGGGGCGCGAGACCAGGCGTTCGGCCATGACGCGCACGAATTCGGTGAGCGGCGGCCGGGAGGGTTGAGCTGAAGGTTCCATCACAATGCCTCAAACATGCAAGACAACAGCGAACCGGCGGGTCTCCACGGCCGCGGCTTACGCCGAAGCGCGTTCGCCGGCCCGGCGCAGCAGATTGGCCACGGTTTCAGAAACTTTCGCGCCCTGGCTTTTCCAGTACTCAATGCGTTCGCGGTTGAGTTCGATCAAAGCCGGGTTGGGCACCGGGTTATAGGTGCCGAGAATTTCCAGGGAGCGGCCGTCGCGGGCGGCGCTTTTTTCCAGCACCACGACGCGGTAAAAGGGTTTTTTATTGGTTCCCAGACGGGACAGGCGAATGGTCAGCATAAGATTGATATTTTCCTTGAAAAAATAGCGCGGGCGCGCCGGCCGGCTCAGCCGCCGGCTTCCAGTTCCTGGCCCGGCAGATCCATATCCATCATGCGCTTGCGCAAAAACGGCGAGGCCGCGAAGGATTTGAACATTTTGCGCATTTGCACATACTGCTTGAGCAGCTGATTGACTTCCTGCACCGAAGTGCCGCTGCCGCGGGCGATGCGTTTGCGCCGGCTGCCGTTGATGACCTGATGGCGGCGGCGCTCTTCCGCGGTCATGGAGTTGATGATGGCTTCGATGCGGGTGAGCTGGCTTTCATCCACTTCCGGACGGCCGCGGCCCTGCAGCGCGGCGAAGGGGCCGACTTTGGGCATCATTTTCATCAGGCTGTCGAGGGGGCCGAGCTTGCGCACCTGGCGCAACTGATCGCGAAAGTCCTCGAGGCTGAAGGCGTCGGATTGAAGCTTTTTTTCCAGCTCGGCGGCTTGTTTTTTGTCCACCGTGGCTTCGGCGCGCTCGATCAGGGTGAGAATGTCGCCCATGCCGAGAATGCGGCTGACAATGCGGTCGGGATGAAATACCTCGAGACCATCGAGCCGCTCGCTGCTGCCCAGGAATTTAATGGGCTGGCCGGTCACGTGATGAATCGAGAGGGCGGCGCCGCCGCGGCTGTCGCCATCCATTTTGGTCAGCACGACGCCGGAGAACTGCAGCTGGCGATGGAATTCGCCGGCTGAGCGGGCGGCATCCTGGCCGGTCATGGCATCGGCGACAAAGAGGATTTCGTTGGGCGCGAGCAACTGCTTGAGCTGGCGCATTTCGCTCATGAGCGCGTCATCGAGATGCAGGCGCCCGGCGGTATCCACCAGAAGCACATCGCAGCCGCGATTGACGGCTTCGCGCCGGGCTGCGCGGGCCAGTTCGAGCACCGCCGGGGTGGGCTCGCCGGGTGAGGGCGCGCCGGCAAAGATGGGAACCTCGGCCTGTCCGGCCAATAAAGCCAGCTGTTCGCGCGCGGCGGGCCGGTACACATCCACTGAAACCAAATAGGGGCGGTGGCCCTGCTCGCGCAGCAGCCGGGCCAGCTTGGCGCACGTGGTGGTTTTACCCGATCCCTGCAGACCCGCCATGAGAATGACCGCGGGCGGGCGCGAGGTTTTGAGATTCAGTTTGGCGGTCTGGCGGCCCAGCACCTCGAGCAGCTCGTCGCGCAGGATCTTGACCACCTGCTCGGCCGGCGACAGCGATGCCATGACTTCCTGCCCCAGGGCTTTGAGGCGCAGGTCGGCGACCACCTGTTCTACGACGGCATGGTGGACATCGGCATCGAGCAAGGCCAGGCGCACCGCTTCCAGGGTTTCGCCGATATTGGCTTCGCTGATTTTGCCTTCGCCGCGCAGGTTTTTGAAAACCCGCTGCAGCTTATCTGTCAAGGAGTCAAACATGAATGTATTGATTTTAGCAGGTTAGAGGGCGGCAGGGGCGGGCATGAGCGGGTAAATTTCGACGGAATGGCCGGAATGGCGCAGCCCAAATCCAGTCTCGATTCTGGCATTTTGCGGCCGGCAAGGCATTCTTGCGATGCGCGGGGGCATTCGCCGACGCCCGGGCGGGTTTCGCCGATTCGAGCGTGCGCGCGATCGGAGCGGGAGAGAAGCTGGAGCCATGGCGCACCCGAACAATTCTTCCTCGGCCCGGCTCGCTGCCGCGGCGGCGCAGAATGAGTCCCAACTCCGGTATCCGGGCCAGATCCGGTACACAGGGCAGCGTGGCTGGAAAGGCATCGGCGCGGCGCTGGCTATCACCCTGCCGCTGCGGATTGCCGGACCGGGCTGCCTATGCTGGCTGGGCCATGCCGCGATGGGCGCCGCGATATTGTGGCCGGCGATATCGGGGCTGGGCGGGCTGGCGCATTCGGCTATGCTATGGCGAATGGCATTTTCCATATTGGTGCATTCCCGGCACTGACGCCAGAGCGGCCGCAACAGACGGAATGAGTTGGATGGCAGGACGGGTCATGAACGACGCACAAAATTCCACTTCCGAAAGCAGCCCGGCGGCGCCGGAACCGGTGAAGCAGCCGGCGTCGGCATTGAATTGGCCGGCTCTGATTCCCGGCCTGCTGGTTCTGGGGCTGGGCCTGTTTTTCTTGTCGCACACGCTGGGCTGGCTGCCGGGCTCGCTCTGGCGCTATCTGCCGCTGTGGCCGTGGCTGTTTCTTATTTTTATAGGGGTGCGCAAGATGACCTGCGGCACCGCGCACGACATTGTCATTGGGCTGATGATCGCTCTGCTGGGCGGAGAACTGACGATGCAGACGCTGGGCTATGCCCACGGGGTCTGGCACATGATCTGGGAATACTGGCCGGTGTTATTGATTGTGGGCGGCGTGCTGATGCTGCTGGAAGTCAACTCTCCGCGGCCGCCGGGCGGAAAATTCTGCCCAATCCCCGGCCAGCGCTGGCAGGACCGCCAGGCCTGGCGGGAACAGCGGCGGGCATGGAGAAATCAATACAGGGCGCAGAAATGGGCCCGGCGGTTTCATTCTCAATGGCAAGCGGACTGGAAAACGGATTGGCAATCCAGCTGGCCGCCCGCGGCGCCCGGCCCGGCGGCAGCGCCGGGATTTGTCCCGGGCGCGGCTGCGAACGCGATGCCGGGAAATGCCACGGCCGGCGCCAACCCGGCTGCAACGGAGGATACGAACAGCGCAAACGCGGGCTGGCTGCGGATGGAGTCGTTTTTCAGCGAAAACAAGCGCCGCATTGTGACGCCCGGTTTTTCAGGCGGACATGTCGCGGCTGTATTCGGGAGCTGCAAACTCGACCTGCGGGCCGCACCCCAGCCGCCGGGCGCGCGCCTGCACCTCCAGGCCAATGCGGTGTTTGGCGAAGTGCAGATTTACGTGCCGTCGGTTTGGAAGGTGACGGTGCATGGCTCGGGTGTATTCGGCAATTTTCAGGATGATACGCTGCCGCCCGTCCAGCCGATGAGCGACAGCGATGTGCGGCTGGATGTGTACGGCACCGCGGCCTTCGGCCAGGTGTCGGTACGGAGCTGAGTTCCAGGGGCGCGCGCAATGCCCACACCGGCGATGACATTCACCGAAGCACCGCCGCTGCGGCCGGACGAAACCGGGCTGCGGCATTCGAACTGGACGCGCTGGGGCGCGGCGCTGGGCATTGCGCTGGTGTTGGAACTGGCGTGGGTCGCGCTGCTGCGTCCGCTGCATGAAAACCGGCTGCGGGACGCGGTTCCGCTGGGGCTGGTCTGGTCGCTGTTGTTCGGACTGATCTGCGTGCATGTACGCTACCTGTGCCGCGCATTTCCGCTGCGCGCCGGGCAGATCAGCAAAGCGCTTTCCGTGCAACTGCAAGCCGGGCTGCTGCTGACACTGGCCTGGGCGTGGGGCGCCAGCCGCATCTTGGGCTACTGGAGCCACGCCGGGTTCATGAATTTTCAGGTGCTTTGGCCTATCAGCCTGGGCTGCTACATTCTTTCGGTCGCGATAACGTACACCATGGAAGCCTGGCTTTCGGCGCAAGGCGCGCAGCGCTCCGCAGCCGAAGCAAGGCTGGAGGCGCGGGAAGCTGAATTGCGGGCGCTGCGGGCGCAGGTGAACCCGCATTTTTTGTTCAACAGCCTGCATTCAATCAGCGCCCTGGCAGGATCGGACCCCGCCCGCGCGCGCCAGATGTGCCTGCATCTGTCTGAACTTTACCGGCTGACCCTGGGGCTGGCGCTGCGCGATACGATTCCGCTCCGCGATGAGCTGGCGGTGCTGCGGGCCTATGTCGCGGTGGAGTCGGTGCGTTTTGGGGCGCGGCTGCGCTACCGGGAAGATATTGCGGAGACGGCACTGCCGCTGGCGCTGCCGGCCTTAATACTCCAGCCGCTGGTGGAAAACGCCATGAAGCACGGTATTGCCGGGCTGACCGCACCGGGAGAACTGATGCTGCGCGCCAGTCTCGCCGGCGGCCGGCTGCGGCTGGAGTTGGTCAACGATTTCGATCCCGATGCGCCGCGGCCGCATCCGAGCGGCCACGGGCTGGATAATATTCGCCGCCGGATAGAAGCCTATTACGTCGCCGCCGGCGGCGCGCCGGCGCGGCTGGAGCTGGAAACCCGGGAACAGCGCTTTATCGCCCGGCTGGATTTGCCCGTGCAGACGGCGGGAACCGCCGCCGCCGAGGCGATTCCCGCCGCGGCGGCCGTGAGCTGACCATGCCGATCAAAGTTCTCATTTGCGATGACGAA
>JAKATS010000345.1 GCA_021818645.1 Acidobacteriota bacterium
CCTGGCCCGCGCCCGCGTGGTTGAAACCCTGGATGCCGCCCTCGAGGACATCGCCTGGGCCGCCGCAACCTCCGATCTGCGCCGCCGCAAACCTGAAATTCCGGCGCTCGATTGGCCGCGCGGCCTCGACGCCTGCGACCTCGCCGCGCCCTGGGCCTTGCTGTTCGGCTCCGAAAAAACCGGCCTCGGGGTGGAAGAAATGAGCTATTGCCGCGCCGTCTTCCGCCTGCCCACTTGGCCCGACAGTCCCTCCATGAATCTGGGCCAGGCGGTGGCCGTCTGCGCCTATGAACTGCGGTGCCGGCAATTGCTGCTTGAAAGCGCACCGGCCGATCCGCGTCTTGACCAATCGCCATCGCAGGATGCTCAATCCTCTGCCGGCGCGGCCGATCTGCGCCAGCGCGAGCGGATCGTCGAATCGTTCCTGCCCATCCTCGAAACCCTCGGCGTATTCCGCCCGCAGCACCGGACCAGCCGGCAGCGGCGCCTGCGCTCGCTGCTGGCGCGCTGGCAGCTCAGCCCGGGCGATGCCCGCCTGTTGCTGGGCGTGAGTCGCGAATTCCGCCGGGTCTTGCAAATGAAATAAAACCTGCCGCTGGAGCCGGCAGATGAGATTACTGTGGCCGGGGAGCTAGTTTTGGTTTTCGGTCAATATATGGAGCTGAGGCGTGCGCAGTTGAAACTGTCAAAATCGAGTGGAAATCAGATGGGGGCAGTGGAGGATAAGGAACAGCCTTATTCTTTTATTGTGCTTCGGCGATGTGGCGCGTCTCGCTCCGCGTCTTACCGCGCGCTATGCGTCTGCGCCGGCTCTCCGTCACTATTGCCCGCATCATAGCTGACGGCTTCGGCCATCGGCAGCAGGCTCAGGCTGGCCACATGGATGGTGTCGCCGCTCCGGTCGCCCCGCACGCGCACCAGCAGATGATCCCGGCGCCGGCTGCGCGTGATCACGCGCACGGCTTTGCTGTTTCCGCGCGCGTCAAATTTAACCCAGTGCCCGTGCCGCAAAATCCCATATCCCGCCTCGCGGCACGCGGGTCGCAGCAGACAATCCCTCTGGTGCACGCTTCCCGAGATCCGCTGCGCGATTAGGCGCGGCGCGCAATGGCCGTCCACCAGCCAGCCCTGCATGATCACCGCCTGGCTCCGCATCCGCAGCCAGACCCCTCCGGCCACCATCGCCAGCAGCGCCATGCTGGCCAGCACCGGTCGCCAGCCCCAGCCCATCCAGCGCCGTTCCCTCCGGCGTTCCGTCTTCCCGCTCTCGCCCCGCTCCGGAGCAAGATTCGTCTGCTGCCGGCTCCAGCCGCGATCCGCGGCCATGGCCCGCGATAATTCCTCGTGCAGGCGCTGGCTGATCGGCGCGGGCAGCGCGGCTTCGCCATAGCTCTGCCGCAGCATCTGCAGGCTCTGGCGGGTGGAATCGAGCAGCATCCGGCAGCGCGGGCATCCGGCTGCATGCGCGTGCAGCCGCGCGGCTTCGCCAATGTCTTCCGCTTCCGTCGGCTCGCTGCCCGGAACTTCCCAGTCCAGCAGATCCGAAAGCCGGGACTGAAACCAGTCGCAATAAGTTAAGTCGCTCACGCCTTCCTCAATCTCATCCAGCCAATCGCTTACGCCATGCTGATCCCGGCCCGTTTAGCCAGCCGCTCCCGCAGCATCAGCCGCGCCCGCAGCAGCCGGGTTTTCACATTCGCCAGGCTCAGCCCCAGAATTTCCGCCGTCTCCTGAGTCGAGCAGTCGCGCAGGTCGCGCAGCACCAGCACCGCCCGATACGCTGGCGGCAGCCCGCCCAGCGCCTGTTCCACCCGCGCCCGCAGCTCTTCTTTCCCGTACTGAACTTCCGGGTCCTCGCGCCATTCGGCGATCTCTCGCGGCGCGTGGTCGCTGTCTTCTGTCGCCTGATCCAGCGACTCCCATAAATCGCCATGCCGTTTGCGCAGCCGCATGCGGGCGGAATTGATCGCGATCTGGGTCAGCCAGGTGGCAAACCGGGCTTCGCCGCGAAACTGATCGCGATGGGCAAAGGCGCGCAGGAACGTCTCCTGGGTCACGTCTTCGGCGTCGGCTTCATTGCGGGTAATGGCCAGGGAGGTGCGGTAGATGGCATGTTCATGCCGCCGTACCAGCTCCCGAAACGCATCCCCGTCGCCCGCCTGTACCCGCCGGAACAGTTCCAGATCCGGATCGGGTGGCCGTGCGGGCTGTTCCATTCCTGACATTTTAGATGTGCTCCGCCAGTCGAGGATACATTTTATCAGCCCCGCGCCCGCCTCGCTGTAGAGCCTGTAGAATGGAAAACATATGACCGGCAGCCAGATTCGCAGTCTCTTTCTCGATTTTTTCGTCTCTCAGGGCCATCGCAAGGTCCATTCCTCTTCCCTTGTGCCCGCTCATGACCCCACCCTGCTGTTCACCAACGCGGGCATGAACCAGTTCAAAGACGTCTTTCTCGGCCGGGAAAGCCGCGACTACAGGCGCGCCACCACGGCCCAGAAATGCCTGCGCGCCGGCGGCAAGCATAATGACCTGGAAACGGTGGGCTTTACCAACCGGCATCATACGTTTTTTGAAATGCTTGGCAACTTTTCTTTCGGCGATTACTTTAAGAAAGATGCGATCGCCTTTGCCTGGCAGCTCATGACCTCGCCGCAGTGGCTGGGCCTGGAAAAAGACCGGCTCTACGCCACCGTTTTCACCACCGACGACGAGGCCTTCGAACTCTGGCGCAGCGTGGCCCAGGTCCCCGCGGAGCGCATCTTCCGCCTCGGTGAAAAAGAAAACTTCTGGGCCATGGGCGAAACCGGACCCTGCGGCCCGTGCTCCGAAATTCACATGGATCTCGGCCCCCAAGCCAGTGCCTCCGGCCACGCCGGCTGTGCCTTTCCCTGCGAATGCGGCCGCTATGTCGAGATATGGAATCTCGTCTTCATGCAGTACGACCGCGATCTTCAGGGCAACCTGAATCCTCTGCCCCGGCCTTCGATTGACACCGGCGCCGGTCTCGAGCGTCTGACCGCCGTGCTGCAGGGCAAAACCTCCAACTACGATACCGATCTGTTTCAGCCCATCATCGCTCGTGCTGAGTCCGTCGCCCGCGTCCGCTATGGCGCGGCCGCGGGCAGCGATGTTTCCCTCCGCATTCTCGCCGATCACGCCCGCGCCGGAACCTTTCTCATCGCCGATGGCGTCGTGCCCGCCAACGAAGGCCGTGGCTATGTGCTGCGCAAAATTCTGCGCCGCGCCATCCGCCACGGCCGCCTGCTGGGCATCGAAGGCGCGTTTCTCCCGGCTCTGGCCGAGGCCGTGATCACGGAAATGCGCGCCGCCTATCCTGAACTTGACGCCTGCCGCGCCCCGATCGAGCGCACGCTTGCCGCTGAAGAAGACCGCTTTACCCATACCCTCCAGTTGGCCATGAAAGAACTGGACAACGTCCCCGTCCAGCTTCCCAACGGTAAAACCGCCGAATTTGGCCGGCTTAAGACGAAATTTTTTTCCCCCGGGGAACGCCAGCACCGCCGGCAGGCGGGCGGCTCGGCGCCCGTCATCCTGGGCGAAGGCGCCTTCAAGCTCTACGACACGTTTGGCCTGCCCTGGGATCTGCTGGCCGAAATCGCCGGCGAACACGGCTTTGAAGTGGACCGCGCCGGCTTCGATGCGGCCATGGAAGAGCAGCGGCAAAAAGCCCGCGCCAGTTGGAAAGGCGCCGAAAAAACCGTCGCCCAGCCGGTGTATCAGCAGCTCGTCGAAATCTCGCCCACTCGCTTCGAAGGCTATGAATCGCTCTCGGGCGAGAACTGCAAAATCATCGCGCTCATCCGCAATGGCCAGATGGTGAACTCCGTCCAGCCCGAAGCAAAGCCGGGCGAATCCGCCGGTGTAACCCTCGAAGCCGTCCTCGACCACACTCCTTTTTACGCCGCCGGAGGCGGTCAGATCGGCGACCGCGGCATCTTCGCCGATGCTTCCGGCCAGCCCCTCGCCCGGGTGCTCGATACCTACGCGCCCGTCAGCGGCCTCACCGTGCACCGCATCGAATTGCTCGAGCCGCTCCAGACCGGCTCCCTGGTCCGCGCTGAAGTGGATGCCGGCCGGCGCGCCGCCGCCCGCCGCAACCATACCGCCACCCATCTGCTCCACGCCGCTCTGCGCTCCGCCCTCGGCCCGCACGTCAAGCAGGCCGGTTCGGTGGTGGATCCCGAACATCTGCGCTTCGACTTCAGCCATTTTGCTCCCGTTGGCGATTCCGAGCTGGAAGAAATCGAGGCCTGCGTCAACCGCGAAATCTGGTCCGATACCGCCGTGCGGACGGAAGTCCTGCCCCTCGAGCAGGCGCTCTCCACTGGCGCCATGGCGCTCTTCGGCGAAAAATACCGCGCCCAGGTCCGCGTGGTCTCTATCGGCGACTTCAGCCGCGAGCTCTGCGGCGGCACGCACTGCGCCCGCACCGGCGAAATCGGCTCCTTCCGCATCGTCGGCGAAGCCGGCGTCGCCGCCGGCACCCGCCGCATCGAGGCCCTCACCGGCGAAGCTGCCTGGCGCCAGGCCCGCGAACAGGACCGCACCCTGCGCCGCATGGCCCAGCTTCTTCATGCTGCAGGCGACCAACTCCCGCGGCAGGTGGAAACGCTGGTGCGCGAACGCCAGCGCCTGGAGCAGGAACTCAGCCGTGCCCG
>JAKATS010000305.1 GCA_021818645.1 Acidobacteriota bacterium
CTGGGCATGGTGCGCCTCGGATGCATGAAGATCATGCTGCGGTTTTTATGAAGGGATTTATCGGACCAGTTCTAGAGTCATGAGGCGCAGAATGCTTGCCTTGGGACTGGGACTGATCTGGCTGTTGGCCGGAGCGGCGGCGGGGCAAAGCATTTATCCGCCGGCACATCCGGGGCCGCAATGGCCGGCGCGGGAGCCGGGAGTTCAGCCGCCGGCAGCGGCTCACAATTCTCCACCCCCGCAAAAACACCCGATTTCGCCCACGGCGCAGGCCAATGCCCTGCCCGGCCAGCAGTTCCGGACGGCGCCGCCCCCCAATGCCGATTTCAACCCCGGCGAATCCCGGCACGACCTGAAGGTGGGAAATTTTTATTACAACCTGGGCAATTATGTGGGCGCCCTGTCGCGTTTCCGGGCTGCGTTTCGCCACGATCCGCATAATGCCCAGGGGCTGTACCGCTGCGGCAAGGCGGCGAAAAAACTGAAGCTATGGCAGGCCGCGCGGAATTATTTTCAGCAATATTTAAAAAAATTCCCGCGCGGGCGGAAATGGAAATCGGCCCGCAAACAGATCCGCAAATTAAACCAGAGAATCGAAAAACACAAGCAGGCGATGAGACCTTAATACCGCAACTTCCAGGCGATTGGCGCGGCCGCCGATCAGGCGCGGGATTCTTCCCAAGCCCATTCAATCCAGGGAAACAGAGCTTCAAGGTCGGAAGTTTCCACCGTGGCGCCGGCCCAGATGCGCAGCCCGGGAGGGGCATCGCGATAGGCTCCCAGATCGAAACCGGCTTTTTCCTGTTCGAGCCGGATGACGATTTTTTTAGCCAGAGCCGACTGGGCTTCGCGCTCCCAGGTTTGAAATTCAGGGCCGAATTTCAGGCAGACCGAAGTATTGGAGCGCATCTGCGCCGCTGCCGCGAGGAACTGAAAATGAGGAAAGCCGGCCAGCCAGCGCTCAATCGCGGCCAGATTGCGTCGGCTGCGGGTAATCAGTCCGGAAAGGCCGCCGACGCTTTCGGCCCAGCGCAAGCCATCGAGAGCATCTTCCACGGCCAGCATGGAAGGCGTGTTGATGGTATCGGCTTCGAATATGCCCGCGATCAGCTTTCCGCCCGAGGTGAGGCGAAAGAGCTTGGGCATGGGCCATTGGGGCTTGTGGCTTTCAAGCCGGGCCACGGCGCGCGGGCTCAAGGCCAGCATGCCGTGCGCCGCTTCCCCGCCCAGAACTTTTTGCCAGGACCAGGTCACTACATCCAGACGGGACCAGTCGAGCGGCATGGCAAAAGCGGCGGAGGTTGCGTCGCAAATGGTGAGACCCTGGCGATTGGAGGGGATCCAGTCGGCATGAGGAACACAGACGCCCGAGGTTGTGCCATTCCAGGTAAAGACGCAGTCGCGATCGGGCTGATACTGATTGAGATCCGGAAGCTGGCCGTAATCGGCAGTCATGACCCGGACATCTGGCAGGCGGAGCTGTTTGGTGATGTCAGTCACCCAGCCCTGGCCAAAACTTTCCCAGGCAAAGACGTCCACGCCATGCGGACCGAGCAGTGACCAGAGAGCCATTTCAATGGCTCCGGTATCGGAGGCAGGCACGATGCCCAGCTTGTAGTCATCAGGAATGCCCAGAATTTGCCGGCTGCGGGTGATCACCTCCTGCAGGCGCTTTTTCCCCACGCCGGCCCGGTGCGAACGCCCCACCAAAGCGGATTCCAGAGCCGCCAGCGACCAGCCGGGACGCTTGGCGCAGGGGCCGGAGGAAAAACATGGATTTTGAGGACGCACCGCGGGCGGAGCAAGCCTGGTCAGAGTCGGCATAATTTCAGAATAACGCGATTGGATCGCTTTGAGTCTGCGCGCTTAATAGAGATCAGAATTATGCGGCCAGGGAATCTCTTACCCAGGCTTTGTCCTGCTGGAAACGCTGGCGCAGCCGGGGAAAACTAAAAAATCCCGCGCGCAAGCCACGCAGGGCGGCAGCCAGCACGGCCATGGCAATCATGCCGTAGATGACGCCCACGATCAATGCAGACCAGCCCCAGCTGTGAATGCCGGCGTTGATCAGCGCCACCAGCGCCACTGTGAGAAAAAAGAAACCGAACAGGCCGAGCACCATGGCCGCCGCGAGCTGGATGGCGACCTGGCGCGCCTGATTCGCTTTTTCGCCGGCTTCAGCCAGCGCCAAACGGCCGTAGTCTTTGACATAATCTTCAATTTCAGCCCAGAATCGGCGCAATAACCCAGACGTGTCGAGTTTGGAAGCCGGCTTTTGGGCGGGATCATTTGCCGGCGTGGAAGACAGGGGTATGGCCATAAATTAAAGCCTCCGCCCATCAATGGACAGCCCGTGGAACGGCAAAGGATGCCTCAGCCCACTAGTGGCGGGTCCACTTATCTTGCTGCGCCGTTCCAGCGTTCGGCCCCGGGGTATGCGAAGACCTAAGGCGAACTAACTTTGACGCTGCTGATGCCGGGCGCGATGCATAAGGAAGACCAGCGGCGCAGCCAGGAAAAAACACCAGGCCATGAGATGAAAGGCATCGAGGTAGCTCATGACCGAAGCTTGCTGCTGAATACGGGCGTAGAGCAATGCCAGGGCATGACGGCCGGCGCTGAAGGGTGAAAGACCGGAGGATTGCAGGCGCGCCGCCAGAGCCGCCCGCTGCTGGCGGAAAATCGGATTATACGAATTGAAAGCAGGCGTCAGACGCACCTGGTGAAACTGCGCCCGGCGGGCCAGCAGCGTAGCCGAAACCGAAATACCCACGCTGGCGCCGAGGTTGCGCAGCAGCGAAGTGATGCTCACGGCAAAGCCCATTTCTTCGTTGGGAATGGGATCCACCGTCAAGGTGCTCATGGGAACAAAGGTAAAGGCCAGCGAGGCGCCCATAACCAGCTGCGGCCAGAGCAGATTCATATAACCGGTGTTGAGATTCATGTGGGAGAACATCAATAAGCCCAGGCCCGCACCGGTGAAACCGGCGAAGAGCAGCCAGCGCGAATCCCAGGCGCGGCCCAGCAGATAACCCGCCACCGGCATGAGCAGCATGGAGCCCAGGCCGCGCGGGCTGGTCCAGATGCCAGCCTGGAGCGGGCTGAAATTCAATAATTGCTGCATGAAGAGCGGCAGCAGCACCAGGCTGCCGAAGAGCACAAAACCCAGCACCGCGCCCAAACCGGCGCCGACCGCGAAGCTGCGGTAGCGCAGCAGATGCAGATGAACGATGGGATGGCGAACCGTGAGCTGACGCCAGACAAACAGCAGCAGCATTACCGCGGCGATGACGCAAAGGGTGACAATGAAATGCGAACTGAACCAATCGTCTTCCTGGCCCTTGTCGAGCATAATCTGCAGGGCGGCAATGCCCACAGCCAGCAAGCCCAGACCCCAACCATCAATTTTTCCCTGCCGGCGCAGATAATGCGGATCGTGAATATAGGCATAGATCATAGACCAGCTATAAATTCCGACGGGAAGGTTGATAAAAAAGACCCAGCGCCAGTTGAAATCGGCGGTCAGCCAGCCGCCCAGGGCGGGCGCGAGAATCGGCGCCGCGACAATGCCCGCGCCCCACAGCGCCATGGCTTTGCCGCGCTCTTCGCGGGGAAACGTTTCGAGCAGAATAGCACGGCTGAGGGGCTGCAAAAAGCCTCCGCTGGCGCCCTGCACCACGCGAAAAAAAACCAGCCAGGGCAGCGTGGGCGCCAGGCCGCATAACAGACTGGCGGCGGTAAAGCCGCCTACAGAGAGCATCAGCAAATGCCGCCGGCCGATGCGGCTGGCCAGCCAGCCCGCCATGGGCAGTACGACGGCGTTAGCTACCAGATAGGAAGTCAGCACCCAGGTTGCCTGCTCAACCGGAGCGGAAAGATTGCCGGCAATATAGGGCAGGCTGACGTTGACCACCGAGGTATCGAGCAACTCCATGATGGCCGCCGACATCACCGCCAGGGCAATGATCCAGCGCTGTCTCGAAACTCGATTTGAAACGGCAGAATCCGGCAATGATGCCGGAGGTGGGTTTTCATTCATGAAAAAAGTTCAGTATTATCTCCGCCAAGCAATGACCGCGTTCCGTCGCGCCACACCACAATCCAACTCGGCCATCGATCAATGGGCAGAGACAGTACGGCCTGCCCTGGGCCGGCGCATCAGCCAGATCAACGGCACCATGCAGAAAAAGATGATGGCGAACAGGTAAAAACCATCCAGATAACTCAACAACGAAGCCTGCTGGCGTAACCCGCCATATAGCATGGCGAGGGCTTGCCCGTGCGCCACGCTGGGGCTGGCGCCGGCATGCTGGGCCAGCATTTGCATCCGCTGCAGAGCTTGGCGGACGCGCGGGCTGTAAACGTTCAGGCTGGCATCCAGACGCTGCTGATGAAACTGAGCGCGCCGGGCCACCAGCGTGGTGGCAAATGATATTCCCATGCTGCCGCCCAGATTGCGCATGAGATTGAACAGGCTGGTGGCATTGCCCATTTCCTGATTGGGAACCGGGTCCATGGTTACCGTGGTCAGCGGAACGAAGACAAACGCCATGCCCGCGCCCTGGATGAGCTGGGGCCAGAAAATGTTCCAGGTTCCGGAGTTCAGGTTAAAAAGCGAAAAAGCATAGAGCGCGCCGCCGGCGGTGA
>JAKATS010000340.1 GCA_021818645.1 Acidobacteriota bacterium
GAACCGCCGGCCTCAACCGCCACAATGCCGCGCGGGATTTTTTTCACCTGGCGCACCGGATTCAGCGGAATCCATTGGCCCGGCAGCGGCTGCATCAGTCCCAGTAGAAGGGCCGCCAGGAAACCCGCCAAAGAAAAGCTGCATTTGCGATGGAACAGGGGCATGGTCAGGTCACCGATTTCGAGATTCAGGTCTGCGGAGCCGCGCGGCGGCAAAGGCCGCGTTTGGATCCCTGACCCGCAACGGGGCGGATAGGATTGGCTCTTCAGCGTTGGCTTTTAATTATATTCAGCCCGCAATGGAAGAGGATAGGGGGTCTTGCGCCGGCCAGTCTTCCGGCGGGATTTCACGGTCCTTGCGCCGGGATTGATTCGCTGCCCGCAGCAGGCGGCGGGAATGTTGTTCTGCGGTGCGGGCCAGCAACCCCAGCGTCGCCAGGCCGAGATGATCGAAGTTTCCTTCTTTCGGTTTGCTGACGGCCAGAATGCAGAGATGCTGTCCCAGCTTCAATCTCACCGCCATCATCGCGCCTTTGCCGCCCAGGTAGCTCCAGAATTTGCTTTCGGCCTTCCACTCCCCGCCCTGGGCCAGGCCGAAACCGCTGGCCAGAACCGTTTTTAATAAGCTCGAAGGTGGCTGCAAAAGCTTGTCGCTTTCGCCCCAGGCGGCAATCGTCAACGGCGATTCCTGAATCACGCGATAGAGCTCGCTCCAGTTGGCGATAGAGGTTTTCACCGACCCCGCACACAACGACTTCACCAGCGCATGCAGGCTGCCGGATTGATTCAGCGTCTCCAGCGACGCCAGCAGATCGCGGCTGAACTCCCGGCGCTGGGCCAGAATGCGCATGTGCGGCGGGTCATAATATTTCAGCATCAATTCCCGGGCGGAATGCACCTGCGCCTTGTAGTAGATTTCCTTTAAATATTCCTTGACCGTGTGCTTGCTTAAGCCGATATCCTCGGCAATATCCTCAATTCTCTTAGCCTTGCACACTTCCGCAATCACCTGGCATTCTCGCGGTGTAAACAGTTTGCCCCAATCGGAATCCGCCATGCTCAATTTCAAAGCTGTCACCCCGTCCGTTTTACGGATGTATTTGGGCCCAGTCGAATGTCCTCAATCGCTTTAGTGATTGGCTTGTGACTCATTATTATTTTTTGCACAGATATCCACAACCCCCTGTTTGAGGGGACATCCAGTTTCCCGTTTTGGGAAACTCTAACTGTAGTCTAATGGAGACCATCCTGAAAATGTCAACTCCGTTGCTTTGTATCGGATAAATCCACCGGTTCAAATACGCTGAAAAGCGGAAAATATAACCCGGCACACACCGGTTCCGGTCCGAGTTCCCGCACCCAGCGCGCATATCGGAGCAGTTGGGGCAGATAGCGCCGTCTCTGCTCCTCTATGAACTTTCGCATCTCGCTTCCGGAATGCTGGCTTAGCTTGTAGTCCACAATCCATCGCCGGCCATTCTCGACAAAACAACGATCGGGACGAATCTGATGCAGCTCGCCCTCCTCCATTCCGCCCAATTCCCATTCACAGTGATCGGCTTCGTGCCGCGCCAGCAGCCAGCGGCCGCGCTCATCGGCCAGCGTGTTGGCCAGTGCGGTTTCTACCAGCCGGAGGGCCTGGGAAATATCGGTTTCAGCCACTCTCGATTCTCTCAATTCGCCTTCCAGGCGCGGGCGCAGCGCTTGAATTCTCTCCGCATTCCAGGCTTCCATTCCTTCTTCCTGGATCACTCTGAGCCAGCGATGGGCCACGGTTCCGGCCCGGCGCACCGTTTCACCCGCCCAGTCGAAGCTGGGCTGCGTTTCGCTGGGCGTATCCCGCCGAATCGTGATCCATGCCGGCGGAGGTTCTGGCAAACTCCATTCCCGGGGTAATCGTTTGAGTAAATGGCGGGAAGTTTCCGGGTTCGCCAGCTCCTGCGCGGAATCAGCGCGGGCCGCGTTCCAGGCCAGGGCGCGAGACTGGCATTCGGCTTTATATTTTGGCCAGAGCAAGGCCAGCAGTGAATTTTTGTCCGGTGCTTTCAATGCGCCATTTTTTTCAATCCATGTGATTTGTGCGGATAAATATAATTGCCTGCGTGCCCGGGTTGCAGCTACATAGAGCACGCGTTTGCGTTCCTCGTCCTCATGCTTCTGTTGCAGGTATTTGAGATATTCAAAATGAGCGCCTTTTTTATCGGCATCGCGTTCCAGCGAAATCGCCAGCAGCGGTAACTCAGGTTGCTGGTGGAATTCGGGGCGGATATCCACATATTCCAGCAGCAGCGGGTCCAGACGAACGCCCGGAGGTTTGCGATGCAGCTGGGGGAGAATGACATGATCAAATTCCAGGCCTTTGGCCCGGTGGATGGTCATGATCTTGATCCCGCCCCGCCGCAGCGAAGCCGGCGCATAGAGTTGAGCGAGCTGCGATTCCCATTCGGACAAATGGGGCAAGTCGCCGCTCACTTCAGCCGATTCCAATGACTGCCAAAACGCCCGCAGGCAGGCCGCATCTTCGTCTCCCGGCCGCAGGCAGGCCGCGCCGCCCAGCCGCAGCCAGGCCGCTTCCACCCGCTGGCGCAACGTGCCCCGGAAGCCGCGGGCCTGCAGCAGGATTTCCTGTATCCGCCGCAGCCGCATTTGCCCATCGGAGCTTAATCGGCCGCCGTGCATCTCGATCAGTTCTTGCCATAGCCAGGCGGGATGTTGGGTTGGACCCTCTGCGTCTTCGCATAAGGCCGCTAGATCCGGCAGTGTCAGCCCGCACCAGGGCGCGCGCAATATCGCCAGCCCGGCCAAACGGTCGCCCGGATACAGCAGGGCGCGGGTCAGCGCCAACAGGTCCTGGATCAGGGAATGTTCACCCAGGCTGGCCATTTCGACCGCCTCATACTCCAGATGCTGGGCTTGCATCTCAGCCACCAGCGGGATCACATGATCGCGGCTGCGCGCCAGAATGGCAATCGAGGCCTTTGGGTCTTCCCGCGCTTGTATGGCGCGAATATGCTGAACGATCTTCCGCGCCTCCTCCTGATCCGCTTGTTCCTGGTTTTCAGCGTCCTGGGAAAAAATGGTTTCAAGTACAACGCCGGGATGCTGGCTGTGTACGGCGTCGGGCCGCGGCGTGACGGGCGTAAATTTGATATGACCCGATGCCGCATCCGCATTCGTAGAAAAAATCTCTGCAAACGTCTGGTTCACCCAGTCCACCAGGTTTTGTGTCGAGCGAAAATTTACCCGCAGTTGTGCGGGTAGAATCTTCAGATGGGGTAATCGTTGCAGGGTCTGGGTAAAGAGCCGCACTTCCGCTTCGCGAAAGCGATAAATGGATTGTTTGGGGTCGCCCACCAGAAACAGCGTGCGGCCGTCATCGGCCGTCCATTCCGCGGTCAGTCGTTGCAGCAGCTCCATCTGACCGCGGGAGGTGTCCTGCATCTCATCCACCAGGATGTGCTGCAGCCGGCAATCCATCTGGTACGCCAGATCGTTCGGCATTTCCGGGCTGCCCAGCGCCCGCAGCGCCGCCAGGGCAATTTCCATAAAGTCGGCCTGCCGCGCCTGGGTGAATTCCTGCGAAAGTTCGGCCGCCGCCTGCGGCAGTAGTTGCGCCAGGGCGCGCAGCATCGGCCAGTCACGCTCTTCATATCGCGCCGGCGGCAGCGATTGAATTGCAGCCAGCCCCTGTTCCAGTTCGTCATGGCCGCGCATCTGGTCGAGTAAATCCTTGCATTGTTTTTTTGCCGCGGCGCTGGCGGCCGTTTTGTCGGCGGGAAATCCGATGTTTTTATCAATTCTTTTCCGCCAGGTGCCGTTCTGGGTTAGTAGCATCCGGGCCACGAACTGCCATCCTGCAAGTTGTTCTGCCGTAATCGCGGGCAGCTCGGCATGTTCCCGCCAATACGGCAAGCCGGGATGATTATCATCCGGATTTCCGGCGGCATATCGCGCCGCCTGAATGATTTCGGGAACCAACTTTGCCGCTATAAGCTTGCGTACTCGATTCAGGGCTTGCGCGATATACGCCGCCCAGTTATGTTCCAGGAGTGCGCGGATTTGCACCGCCTGCTCATCAATCTTCCAGTCGCGCCCGGAGCCGAACACTCGCAGCCACTGATCCCGTCGCCGCAGCATCGCGATCAGCCGCGCTTCCAGCCATTCCACCCGGTTATCCGTTCGCCGGATGATCTCCCGCATCCATGACCCCGATTCCTCTTTTTCATCACTGATCTGGCGCAGCAGATTGCGTACGGCGCGGGCATGCGCGGCGGCCGCGCCCAATTCATCCAGCATTTCCCGATCGCCGCCGAGGGCTGAGGCCAGCGGAGTGCGCTGCACCAGCCCCAGGCACAGGGCATCCAGCGTCAGGATCTGCAGCCATTGCGGCTGCTGCTGTAAATTCCAATGCCGGCTCCGGTCGGCTTCCAGCGCGGCCCGGGCCGCGGCGCGGGTTTCCTCCTGCATGGAGGCTTCGGGATTTTCCGCATCCCGCAGCGCTGTCAATACCCGTTCCCGGATTTCTCCCGCCGCCTTGCGGGTAAACGTAATGGCCAGCACCGCGCGTGGATCTTCAACCCTGGCCAGCAGGTGTAAATACCGCTGCAGCAGCAGTTCGGTTTTCCCCGATCCCGCCGATGCCTCC
>JAKATS010000237.1 GCA_021818645.1 Acidobacteriota bacterium
CACAAGCTGGGGCTGAAGTTCGGAGTCTATGAAGATGCCGGGCTGCGCACCTGCGCCGGCTATCCCGGCAGCTTTGGCCATTACCGCACCGATGCCGCCACCTTTGCCGCCTGGGGGGTGGATTATTTGAAATTCGACTGGTGCAACGTGCCGCTGCGGATGACGCCGCCGATGAGCTGGCATCTGGGCCTGAACGGCAAACGGCCGGGCCAGATCGCGCTGCAACTCTACCGCCGCATGGGCGCGGCGCTGCTGGCCACGCACCGGCCGATCGTATTCAGCCTGTGCGAGTGGGGACTGTATCGAGTCTGGCACTGGGGCCAGACGGCGGGCAATCTCTGGCGCACCACCGGCGACATCCGGGATACCTGGGCCAGCATGACCCGCAACGGCTTCAGCCAGAACCGGCTGGCGGCCTACTCCGGTCCGGGGCACTGGAACGATCCCGACATGCTGGAAATCGGCAACGGCGGCATGAGCAACACCGAGTACCGCACCCAGATGAGCCTGTGGAGCATGCTGGCGGCGCCGCTGCTGGCCGGCAACGACGTGAGCAAAATGACGCCCGCGACCCGCGCGATTCTGGAAAACCGGGCCGTGATCGCGGTGGATCAGGATGCGCTGGGCGTGCAGGGGCACCGCATCTGGCGCGCGGGGCGCGCGCCCAATGACCGCGAAATCTGGAGCAAGCCGCTGACGGGCGGCGCGGTCGCCGTGGGACTTTTCAACCGCGGGCCGAAAGCCGCAAGCATGACGGTGCGCTGGTGGCAACTGGGCCTGGGCGGAAAAAAGGCTCCCGTGTGCTACACCAACTTATGGACGCATCAGAGCGCCGCCGGGAATGCCCATGGCTTCAGCGGCACGGTGCCCAGTCATGGGGTGATTATGCTGCGGGCGTGGAACGGAGCGAATTGCCATTAAATCGTGATCGCGTCACTGATGGTTAGCCTAGATGGTTAGCCGATGCCGGGCACGATCTGGCCGGTGCGGCGGCGGTAGGCGGCAAATTCGTCGCCGAAGCGCGACTGCATGAGCCGGTCTTCCATAAAGGCGCGGCGGAGAAAACAGGCGAGAATCAGCCCCGCGCCGAGCAGGCGATGCCAAATGCCGAAGGCGCAGGCGGTGCCGAAGACAGCCAGCAGCAGACCCGAATACAGCGGATGACGAACGAAGCGATAGGGCCCGTTCTGGATCAGCTTGTGGTCCTGCTTGAGCGCCACGGTTCCGCTCCAGTAACGGCCGAGGAAATAGCGCGAAAAGCAGGCCAGAAACAAGCCGAGGATGGCGACCGCGGCAGTCCACGGCGCCACAGCCAGCGGCGCGAAGCGGCGATTGAGAGCCGCCCAGGGCACGAGCGGCACAAAAAGAAAGTAATAGCCGCTCCAGAGCAAAAGCGCATCCAGCAGCCGCGCCGCACCGGCTTCGCGCGAGCTGATGCGGTTGGCGCGCAGCATGCCGACCAGAAAGAAAACGCAGGTCAGGGCCCAGGCGATCATCAGCGCCGACCTGCTCCCGTTGACATAGCCAGGCAAATGGGACATGACTTGCAGCATGGGGATTGCCTCGCAAACAAATACGCGAGTGGATTCAGTTTTATTGCAGCCGTTTCATAATAGAACCGGGACCCTTGATCCAGCATGACACGCATCGGCGACGCTGCACCACGAAGGTATGGGCGAAGAGGACTGGACCTGGCGCTGGCGATCGCAGGGATTGCGGCTCTGGCCCTGAACGGCTGCGCGGGCGGCGCGCGGCCGGGCGAGCGGGCGCCCGATTTCAAGGTGCGCACCGAACAGGGACAAACCCGCACCCTGGCCAGCTACCGGGGCCGGGTGCTGGTGCTGAACTTCTGGGCCTCCTGGTGCCCGCCCTGCATCGAGGAAACCCGGTCGCTCGAACGGCTCCATCATGCCCTGCGCGGCCAGCCGGTCAGCATTCTGGCCATTTCACAGGACCAGAGCCGGCAGGCGTACCGCAATTTTCTGCGGACGGAAAAGGTGAATTTCACCACCGCCCGCGATCCCGGCGCCCGCATTCCGCACCGCTACGGCACGGTTAAAATTCCGGAGACTTATATCATCGCGCCGGATGGGCGGGTGGCGCGCAAGATTGTCAGCGCCTACGACTGGTCGAACCCGAAGATGATCCGGTATCTGATTAATCTGGCACATTCCACAAGCTAATCCCCCGGGATTGGATTGAGACTTTCAGATTCAGCCATGAACTCAAATACCACCGCTAATTTTTACCCTTTATACTGAATGAGAAGCGGCGGCAGCCTGAACCAGCCTGCCGCGGCGGGGGTTTCGGACGTCATGGCGTATCGCTCCACGCCCACCTATACCTTCAGCGTGCCCGGGTTTACCCGCGGCGTGAAGCTGCTGATTTTGATCACCAGCGGTGTTTTTTTGCTGGAATGGCTGGCCCGGGCGGGGCTGCCGCTGGTGGATGATATTCCGTTCCGGATTTTTTATCTTTCCCCGCTCGACGTGGTGAAGCATTTTGCCTTCTGGCAGCCGTTTACCTATTTATTCATTCACGCCAATCTCTGGCATTTGTTTTTCAACATGCTGGGGCTGTGGATGTTCGGCGTGGCCGTGGAAGAGGCGCTGGGCACGGCGCGGTTTTACCGGCTGTATTTCATCAGCGGGGTGGGCGGCGGGCTGGTGGATATCGCGCTGCACTGGGGCCTGCAGCGGGGCATCGCCATTCCCACCATCGGCGCCTCGGCGGCGGTGTTCGGGGTTTTGCTGGCCTTCGGCATGATGTTTCCCAACCAGCCGGTGTTTTTGATGCTGCCGCCGGTTTCGATCAAGGCCAAATGGCTGGTGCTGGCCTATGGGGTGTTGGAATTTTTATTCGCGGTCGGGCCACGCACCGATGATGTCAGCCATGTGGCGCACCTGGGCGGCATGCTGTTCGCCTTTTTATATCTGCGCACGCGCTGGCCGCGCCTGGGGCTGGGCGAGCAGTACGAGCGCTGGCGCCGGCGGCGCATGCAGCGCCGATTTCAGGTTTATATGAACCAGCGGGACCGGCCCAACGGCCGCAAGTGGATGAATTAATACATGACAAAGTGAAGCGAAAAGCCTGACAGAGCGGCGAAATACGCTCAGGCACGGTTAAGCATGTAAGGTTATGGTTAAGCCTGTAAAGATCGGGCTTGCGACCGCAACTCACGGCTAGATAATGCGTTAAAGAATCAGGAAGGCGTCAGGCCGAATCCAAGGCCGGCACGAAACATTCAAGTTTTGAAAGGAAATCATATGCGTACTTTGCAATCCCGCATGCTTTTACTGATCAGCGCGCTGCTGCTCGGGCCCCTGGGGCTGGCGGCGCAAGCGCCGCGCCCCGCATTCGCTCCGGGTATGCCCGGCCCCGCGATGAGAATCCGCGTCCAACGCAGGCTGCAACGGCATTGGCTGATGCTGCTCCATTCACCCCGGCTGCGGGCGAAGCTGCAGCTCACTCCGGCGCAGATCGGCCAACTGCGCAGCATCGGCTTCACAGCCCGGCGGAGCGGAATTCAACTGCACGCTAAAATCGCGCTGGCCCGGCTGGATCTGCGGCAGGCTTTCGCCTCCCATCAGGCCAGCCTGGAAGCCATGAACCAGAAACTGGAAGCCATCGGGCAACTGCGCACCCAGGCGAGGATCGCGCGCGCCGATGCGCTATGGAAGGCGCGCGCCGTGCTGACGCCGGCGCAGCGGCAGTTGGTTCACCGTTTTCTGGCGCGGCAGCGCATGCGCATACTGCGGATGCGGCGCATGATGTGGATGCGCCGGCGCTGGGGCCGGCCCATGCCGCCCGCGGCGTGGCATCATCCACGGCCGCGGCCGCAGGGAAAGCAGTCGGAATACCGCGTTCCGGCGCCGGGAGCGGCGATTCAACTCTCAGCGCTGAACTTGCCGAGCCTGCCGCCGGACTGGCTGCCGATTCAGCCGGTATTCATGAGCTGGACGGCGCAGGTGCCGCTGGCTCCCCCGCCGGCTCCGGTCAGCTAACCCAACCATACAAGCGAAAGGCCGGGAGAGATCCCGGCCTTAACATTTTGCATTTTATGTATGCTGGGGTCGTATATTCATGGCGTTACCAGCCAAAGTAAGAATCGTGGAAGTGGGGCCGCGGGACGGCCTGCAGAACGAAGCAGCCCGGCTCACGCCCGCGCAGCGAGCGGAGCTGATTGAAGAGCTGGCGGAAGCGGGACTCACGACGATCGAAGCGGGCAGTTTTGTCTCTCCCCGGCGAGTGCCGCAGATGGCCGGCACGGAGCAGGTGCTGCAGCGGCTGAGAGCGAGGCCGCGGGTGAGTTATCCGGTGCTGGTGGCCAACCGGCGCGGATATGAAGCGGCGCGGGCAGCCGGAGCCAAGGCAATCGCCGTTTTTACCGCGGCTTCCGAGAGCTTCAACCAGCACAACATCGGCTGTTCCATTGCCGAAAGCCTGGAGCGCTTCGCGTCGGTGCTGGAGGCGGCGCAGGCGGACGGGGTTGCGGTGCGCGGGTATATCTCCTGCGTTCTGGGCTGCCCCTATGAGGGAGCGGTGAATCCGGACCGAGTGGCGGAGCTGGCGAAGCGGCTGCACGGGCTGGGCTGCCGGGAAATTTCCCTGGGAGACACCATCGGCGTGGGCACGCCGC
>JAKATS010000130.1 GCA_021818645.1 Acidobacteriota bacterium
CATTTCGATCGGCGTTATGGTGGACCGCTGGCTGGTGTATTCAGCGGCTCGCCGGCAGTCGCGGGAGTTTGCTCCCGCCGTCGCCGGGGCGCTCAAAAATGGACGCCTGGATGAGGCTTTCAAAATCGCCGAGCGCAACAAGAAAAGCCATCTCGCCAAAGTGGTGACCGCCGGTCTGGCGGAATTTCAGGCGCATGATCCCGGCAGCGACGTGCCGGGCGAACAGATCGAAGCGTCCCGCCGCGCCCTGGACCGCGCCGAAGCCATCGAGCATGCCGAGCTCAAGCGCGGCCTGGGTTCGCTGGCCACCATCGGCGCCACCGGCCCGTTCGTGGGACTGTTCGGCACGGTGCTGGGCATTATTCACGCCTTCACCTCCATCAGCCAGACCAACACCACGGGTATCGCCGCCGTCGCCGGAGGTATTTCGGAAGCTCTGATCACCACCGCGTTCGGCTTGTTCGTCGCGGTTCCCGCGGTCTGGGCTTACAACTACTTCACCAGCAAGGTCGAGGCCTTTGATATTGAAATGGACAATTCCTCGAGCGAACTGGTGGATTACTTCCTCAAGCGCTCCGGCCGCTCGGCGGTGCGTAAGTAGGTAGTCTGTTCTGGACGGTGCCGCATCCTCCTCTTGCGCCGCGCGGCTTTGCCGCGCGGCGCCTTTGACGGGGCGCGAGCCGACCGGCTGGCGCTGCCCATCATGGGGCAGCATATGACGGATTCTGGATCGTGAGGCTTTTATGGCGTTACCCAAACAAAGGGTGGAAGTAAATTCTGAAATCAACGTCACTCCCCTGGTGGATGTGATGCTGGTGCTGCTGATTATTTTCATGGTGGTCACCCCCATGCTGACCAAGGGGATCAACGTCACCCTGGTCGATGCCCAGAATGCGGTGCGGATGCCCAATGCCAGCAAAACCAACGCCATCATCGTCGCGATTTCAAGGGATGGCCGGGTGTTTCTGGAAAACCGGATGGTTTCCTCCGCCGCGCTTACGGATCAGGTGCAAAAAGCCTTGAAAAAGCGGCTGAATAAGACGGTGTACGTCAAAGCCGACGCCCGCGCTGATTTTCAAAGCGTGGCCAAGGTGGTGGACGCGGTCAGGGACGCGGGGGTATCGCGGCTGGGCCTGGAAACGCAAAAAGTTGATGCCAATGGCAATGTGATTGTCGGGCAGTAAGCCGGAACGGCTTGTGCCGGCGCGCGCCGGCCGGGCCGGGCGGAGATACGATTCGCCGTTTATTTTCTGCGGCTATCAGGAGAATTCATATGGCAATGTCAGTGGGAGGAAAAAAGGGCGGTCCCAGTTCGGATATCAACGTCACCCCCTTGATCGATGTGCTGCTCGTGATCATCATCATTTTCATGGTGATCACGCCGCTCAAGCCGCATGGCTTGCATACCCTGGTGCCGCAACCCAATCATCATAAGCACAAACAGACGCCGCAAAATAACGCGACCATCGTGGTGCAGGTGCTGGATGGCGGCAAGGTCATGATCAATCAGACCGCAGTGACCTGGAAAACCCTGGGCGATCAATTGGAAGCGATTTACAAGACCCGGGCGGAAAAGGTCATGTTTGTTCATGCCGATAAGGACATACCGTTTGCCGCCGTGGCCCGCGTGGTGGATATTGCCAAAGGCGTGGATCCCACCATTAAAGTCGGTATTCTGACCCCGAAAATGCTGGCCGGACATTGACGTTTCGTTCGCGGTCCATATCCCCGAACAGGAACTATGCTTAGCGAGGAGACTTGATTTATGAAACGATTGGCCACTCTGGTGATCTGTGCCATGCTCACGGGCGCATTTATCTTATTGACGGGTTGTGACAAACTGAAGGCCCGCGATCAGCTCAATAAAGGCGTGCGTTCCTACAAATCAGCCCAGTTCAGCGCTGCCGCCCAGCACTTCAAGGAAGCAGTCCGGCTCGATCCCACGCTGTTGACCGCGCGTTTATTTCTGGCCACGACCTATCAGACGCAGTTCGTTCCTAACAATCCTTCGCCCGACAATCTCCGGCTCGGCCAGCAAGCCATCCGGGCCTATGCCAGCATCCTGAAACGGCAGCCGAACAATGCCAATGCCGTGGCGGGAATCGCGTCCATTTATTTCGGCATGGGAAAAATGAAACAGGCCGAAAAATACTACAACCAGCAGATTCAAATCGCGCCCAATAATCCCGATCCCTATTATACGATCGGCGTGATTGACTGGAACTCTTCCTACAAGCCCCGCATTGCCGCGCGCGAGGGTTTCGGCATCACCAATCCGACCAAGCCCTTTGTAACCCCCGGCACGCCCCGCAAAGTGATTCAAGCCTGCAAGAAACTGGCGGCGCAAAACCTGCCCAAGGTGAAGCAAGGCTTGCAGATGATGCATAAAGCGCTGGAAATCAATCCGCAGTACGTCAATGCCATGACGTATATGAACCTGCTTTATCGCGAAGAAGCCGATCTCACCTGCGGGAATGGGAAACAACGCAAGGCATATGTGGCAAAAGCCAATCACTGGTTTAACCGCTCGCTGGCGGCCAGCAAGGCCTTAGCCGCCGCCAAGGCCAAAGCCGCGGCTTCGGCGCAATAGCTTTCAGCCGGTAAGGATGGAAAAAAGGGCGGCTCACACCGCCCTTTTTTGCTGACTACTGCTCGATTTGAATACTGCGCGCGAGTTGAAATTGCAGCCCGGTTTCCGCCGGTAAACTAATCTCCGGCGGATGCGTCAACCCCTGCACCGCGGTGCCCGTGCCGGCGCCGATCGCGCCGCCGATCGCGGCGCCTTTGCCGCCGCCCGCCAGCGCTCCCACCAGCGCGCCCAGACCGGCCCCGCCGCCAATCGCAATCACGCTGCGTTTGCCGCGGGCAGAGGTGTACTTCTGCCAGATCGAAGTCTGAATGGCATATGCCCGGCCCCGAACCGTAATCTGGCTGAGCCGTAATCTCAGACCGGAACGTCCGCGAAAATGACCGGCTGAATGGGCATACACCACCACCCCCTGCACCAGGGCGCCGGAGGGAATAACGCGATGCCCGCGCACCGTTACCGTTCGCTCAACCTTTCCGCTGAAGGTTTCGCCGGCATGGGCCAGGTTCGAAGCCAGTGGTTGATTGATGCGAACCATCAGTGAGGTCCCCGCCGGTACCCGGATCCAGCGTACAGCCGGAGCTGGCGCGCTGGAGCGGGCTGTTACCGGCTGAGAATTTGCCTGACTCCCCTGATTTCCTGCATTAACCGCCTGCGCTCCAGGGGTACTGACGGTCGCGATCTGGTTGAGAATTTTGCTCACACCGGGCACTTGCGCGTCCTGCGCCGCGGCCTGGAGTTGCTGGTAATTTTGCGCCGTTCCGGTCAGGGTCGCGACGCCACCCTTCACATGATCCTGAATATTCAGCCCCTGCAGGGCGGGATCCGCCGCCAGCCGGTTGCTGATGGTGGATTGCAGTTGAGTGTCCTGGGCGCTTTTTCGCTTACATCCGCTGCTGCCCAGTCCGATTCCTATGAGTACTGCGCTGGCTGCTCCGACTTTCAGCCAGTGCTTTTGTATCTGTGTGAATGTTGTCATAAGATCCTCGCGTAATGGCTTTTGTTGCACTGCAAAAGCGATTGGGTACTCTCATTATGCTTTCATTTGGCTTTCCCTGCAGAACTGATGTCCCATAAAGAATATTCAATCTTTTGGGGAGAGGGGATCTTTCCAAATTGGCTAAATCTCGCAATTGATATCTCAAATGTAAAGACAGCCGATTAGGGCCATGGCATAATCAGTTTGTCCAGGGGTGGTGTGGACATTTTATCGTATGAGAATATGTGTAATCGGTACCGGATATGTGGGCTTGACCACGGGCGCCTGCTTGGCTTATATCGGCCATGAAGTGATTTGCACCGATTGCGATACTGAAAAAATCGCCGGCTTGCGCCAGGGCCGATTACCCATCTATGAAGAACATCTGCCGGAAGTGATCGCGGCAGGGGTACAGTCCGGCCGCCTGCGCTTTACCAGCGAAATTGCCCCCGCCTTAGCTGCGGCGGACGTGATCTTTGTCTGCGTGGGCACCCCGCCCGATCGCGATGGCAAAGCCAATATGGCGGCCGTGGAGCAAGTTACGCGACAAATAGCCGAAACGGCCCGCGGACATAAATGGGTGGTCGGCAAAAGCACGGTGCCGGTGCGCACGGCGGAGCGGATTGAAAAAACTCTGCGCACCTATGCCCACGGCCGCTTCACTTTCGGTGTCATTTCCAATCCGGAATTTCTGCGCGAAGGCACCGGGATTCACGATTTTTTTCATCCTGATCGCATCATTATCGGCCGCGATCAGGCCGCGGCGGAAGCCTGCATGCGTGCGCTTTATGCCCCCGTGCTGGAAGGCCGTTTCGCATGTCCCGTGCACGGCCGGCCGGCGCAGGACTGCGGCTGGCGGGCGCCGGTCTGGCTGGCCACCAGCACCGCCAGCGCGGAATTGATCAAGCACGCCGCCAATTCCTTTTTATCGCTGAAAATCACCTATGCCAATGCCATCGCCGATCTTTGCGAGTTAGCCGGCGCCAATGTGGAAGAGGTGCTCCATGGGATTGGACTGGATCCGCGTATCGGCGCGCAGTTTCTGCGTCCCGGCATCGGCTTTGGCGGATTTT
>JAKATS010000111.1 GCA_021818645.1 Acidobacteriota bacterium
GCCCGGCCGGCTTTGGCTGCTCGATCCCGCCGGCGAAGCCTGGGATTCACTGGAATTTTCCCGCCGGCTGGAGCGCGCTTTCGCCCAGCAGGACCGGACGCTTTATTTTGGCCTGGGCCCGGCCGAAGGCTTCAGCCCTGCCGCCCGTGCCGGCGCCGCTGCCCGCATTTCACTCTCGCCCATGACTTTTTCCCATGAGTTGGCCCGGGTCATGCTGTTTGAGCAAATCTATCGCGCCCTGGCAATTCTGCACCATCATCCTTACCCGCGCTGAAGACCTTCAGGCCGCGCCCGCTTGATAACATTCCACCGCCGCAAATCGCCGATATGGTTTTTTGCCTGATGTATTCTGAATTTGAGAAAATATACTTAATGACCACTATGCTGGAGGTTCCATCTCCGGCCCAGGGAGGCGAAGCTGAAAGTCAAAGTCCAAGCCAAGCGACACTGGCGCTGGCTGCTGCATCCGGTTACGAAAGTGGCGCTGGCCCTGTTTCTGGCGGCTTTTGTCATTGGCGGCCTGGTTTTCATCCATCTCTACAACCGCTATGCCCGCCTGATTGATGAGCGGCTCAGCGGGCAAATATTCGCCCATCCCTCCATACTTTTCGCCGCGCCGGAAAAGGTCATGGTGGGGGAAAACATCACGCCCCAGGCCATTGCCCGCGAACTGCGCCAGGCCGGCTATTCCGAGCATCAGGCCTCGCCGGTAGGCACCTTTCGCCTGGCTGCCGGCCAGATTAGCATTCAACCCGGCCCGTCTTCGTTTCATTCTCCCGAACCCACGGTGATTACTTTTGCCCATGGCCAGATTTCCGCCATTACCGACCCCACCACCGGCCTGGAAATGCCCTCCTATCGGCTGGAGCCGGAGGTGCTGACCACGCTGTACAACCGCCGCGGCGTGAAACGCCAGCTTCTGCATTACCGCGATCTGCCCCCGGATTTAATTCATGCGCTGCTGGCCACCGAAGACCGGTATTTTTTTCAGCATGGCGCCATTGACTGGCTGCGCATTCCCGCCGCCATGTATCGCGATATTCGCGCGGGATATAAAGAGCAGGGCGCCAGCACGCTGGCCATGCAGGTGGCCCGCAACTTTTTCCTGACCCCGAAAAAAACCTATGTGCGCAAGCTGGAAGAGATGCTGATTGCGATTGAACTTGAACAGCGCTTTACCAAACAGCACATTCTGACTCTATACGCCAATGAAGTTTACGAAGGCCAGCACGGAACCTATGCCATACGCGGGTTTGGCGAGGCCGCCAAGGCCTACTTCGGGGTTAAGGTCCAACAGTTGACGCTGCCCCAGGCCGCGCTGTTGACCGGATTACTGCACGGTCCCAGCCTGGATGATCCATATATCCATCCTCATCGCGCATTCGCCCGGCGCAACTTTGTGCTGCATATGATGCGCAAAGACGGCTTTATCACCCGCGCACAGGAAAAAACGGCCAGCGCCACGCCTATTCGACTGGCTCCGCTGTATCAGGAAAGCGGCGACGCGCCTTATTTCGTCAGCATGGTGCAGGATGAGCTGGGCCGCAGCATTCCCGCTCGCCAACTGCTGTCGCAAAGTTTTCATATTTACACCACGCTCGATCCCCGCCTGCAAGCCATTGCCACTCAGGCCGTCAACCGCGGCCTGAAACGGGTGGAAGCGCTCCTGGCCCGCCGCAAAATGCACCGCGTGCTCACAGCCCATGGCTGGCGCTGGGAGCGATGGGCGCATAAAGCGGGAGAAAAACCCGAGGCAGCGTTGATCGCGCTTGACCCCCATACCGGCGCAATCAAAGCCCTGGTGGGAGGCAGGGACTATGCTCTCAGCCAGTTAAATCACATCTTCGTAGTGCGCCCCACGGGCAGTATTTTCAAGCCCTTTGTCTATGCCGCCGCGCTCAACACCGCCCTCGACGGCAGTTCACCGGCTATCACCGAGAGCAGCACCCTGATGGACGAACCCACCACATTCGCGGGAGGCTATCAGCCGGCGAACTTTGAAAACGAATATATGGGCAAAGTCACGCTCTGGCAGGCGCTCGAACACTCGCTCAATAACGCCACCATATCCCTGGCCACCGAGGTGGGCTATAACAAAGTGGTGGAGCTGGCCCGCGCCGCCGGCATCCGGGGCATTGAACCAACTCCGGCCATGGCCATTGGCTCTTACGGCGCCAGTCCCTGGGCCATGGCGCAAGGGTATACCGTGTTTGCCAATGGCGGCGTCATGGTGCGCTCGCGTCTGATTTACGCGGTCAAAAATCATCGCGGGGTGGTGGTCATGCGCGATCATGCCCGGGCCACGCCCATCCTCGACCCGCGGGTTGCCTTTCTGGTGGATAACCTCATGCAGTCGGTCATTACCCACGGCACCGGCGCCGGGGTGGCCGCCATGGGGCTGAATGCCCCGCTCTATGGCAAAACCGGAACCGCGCATGACGGCTGGTTCGCAGGTTTTTCCTCTAATCTGGAATGCCTGGTCTGGGTGGGTTTGAACGACTATCGCAATTTGAATCTGCAGGGCGCCAACTCCGCCCTGCCCATCTGGGCGGAGTTCATGAAAGGAGCACTGAACCTGCCTCAGTACGCCAACCCCGCTCCCATTGCGCCGCCTCCCGGCATTGTTTCCCTGACGCTCGACCGCAAGACCCTGCAGCCGGTTTCACCTCTCTGCCCCAGCAACTCGGGCAAGACCCGGGTGGTGTATTACATCGCCGGCACCCAGCCCAGCAGCAGCTGCATCGCCAACGCGATACAGCAGTTTCCCCATACGCTGGTGCAGGGCGTGGCCCGGCTGTTTGGGCATAAATCTTCCGCGCCGCCGCCGCCGGCCCCGCCCGTTTCCTCCAATTCCCATACGGGGCAAGCGCCGGCGCCCACGGCGCAGTCGCTCGCTCCGCCCAAGCCGGCGAAAAAGAAAAAAGGCTTCTGGGGGAAAGTCTTTGGAATTTTCGGCAATAAAAAATCTCCGCCGCAGAATTAATTTTTCATCTCCCCGCTCAGCCCGCACGAATGCTAGACTTGCGGAGCAACCATGAAAGTAAAATCCCCTTCCGCTACCCTGGGCATCATTGTCGGCAACCGCGGATTTTTTCCCGCCGAATTGGCGCGAGATGGCCGCGCCGCAATGCTGGCGCAACTGGAAGCCTGGAACATACGGCCCGTCTGCCTTTCTCCGGAGGAAACCCGGCATGGCGCGGTGGAAAGCTACCAGGATGCGAAACAATGCGCCGCCCTGTTTCGCCGCCATCGCGACGAGCTGGACGGCGTGCTGGTCACGCTGCCCAATTTTGGCGACGAACGCGCCATTGCCGCCGCCCTGCGCCTGGCTGAACTGAATGTGCCGGTGCTGGTGCACGCTTTTCCCGATGCCGCCGGCCAGATGCGCATGGGCCAGCGCCGCGACAGTTTCTGCGGCAAAATGTCGGCCTGTAACAACCTGCGCCAGTTCGGCATCAAGTACAGCCTCACGCGCGAGCATGTCAGCGCCGTGGATTCCGCATCGCTGCGCCAGGATCTGGCTGATTTTGCCGCCGTCTGCCGCATCGTGCGCGGCTTGCGCAACTCCCGCGTCGGCGCCATCGGCGCCCGGCCCGCCGCTTTCAACACGGTGCGCTACAGCGAAAAACTGCTTGAGCTGGCCGGCATCAGCGTCGAGGTCATTGATTTATCGGAAATTCTGGGCCGCATCGGCCGCCTCGCCGATGACGCGGCCGCGGTCAGCGATAAACTTGCGGCGATTCAAAATTATGTTCCCACCGGCAGCGTGCCCAAACCCGCGCTGCTGAAAATGGCCAAGCTGGGAGTGGTCATCGAACAGTGGATGGCGGCCCATGAGCTCACGGGCGCCAGCATCCAGTGCTGGACCGCGCTTGAGGAGTTTTTCGGCGTGGTGCCTTGCACCATCATGAGCATGATGTCGCAGGGCCTGGTGCCCAGCGCCTGCGAGGTGGATATGGTCGGCATGCTGGCCATGCGCGCCCTGCAACTGGCCAGCGGCTCGGCCAGCGCCATCGTGGACTGGAACAATAACTTCGGCGACGATCCCGACAAAGCCGTCATTTTCCATTGCTCCAATCTGCCCAAGGATTTTTTTACCGCCGAGGACTGGAAAATGGATTTTCAGGAAATCATCGCCGGCTCGGTGGGCCAGGCCAATACTTACGGCACGGTTACCGGCAAGATCACGCCCGGACCGCTGACATTTTTAAGAATTTCCAGCGACGATATACAGGGCAAGCTGCGCGCCTATGTGACCGAGGGCGAAAGCACGGCTGACGCGCTGGCCAGCTTTGGCGGTTATGGGGTGGTCAAGGTGCCCCGCCTGCAGGCGCTGCTGGCCTATGCCTGCCGCGAGGGCTTCGAACATCACGTCTCGATCAACCGTTCGCATGTGGCCGCGCCCATTGCCGAAGCTCTGGGCAATTACCTGGGCTGGGAAGTGTATCGCCACGCCTGAGAGCAACGGCTCCAGCCGCCATAAAAATCCGCGCCGCTGAGATGTGGATAGCCGGTGCGCTATGCAGGGGGCGCCGTTTTGCGCCGCCAGATCAGATAGGCCGGCGCACCCAGCAGGATTACACCCAGCCCCAGCGCCGAATCGCCCATATGGCGCTGGAAGGTTTCAATCAGCAG
>JAKATS010000174.1 GCA_021818645.1 Acidobacteriota bacterium
CCGATCTTCAGCTTCACCGTGGAAGCTCTGGATAAAGATGGCGCCACCGCGCAGCAGAACTTTACGCTGGTGATCAACCCCGGCTCTTAGGGCGGGTTCGTTGCTTTGTCATCAAGGCCGGGCTCCGGAATGGCGGCGCAAATGCGTGGCCCCGCCGCACCGCGTTTTTCCGCCGGTTAATGCAGAATCCGGATCACGTTCGCCGTCCGCTCGGCGAATAATATAAAGCTGGCATCCGGCGCCACCGCAAGGCCGAAGACCTGGTTATATTGCACCGGACCGGTTAACGCGCCGGGAACTTCCTGATAAGTTCCATCCTGCATGTGCAGCAGTGCGGGAGTTCCGGCCAGGGTATAAACCTGCAGGCTGGTCAAATTCATGCAGCGCAGCAGCCCCACCGCGGTATCGCCCCAGAACAGCGTATGCCCATCCGTCGCCAGCAGGCCCGGGGTGCACATTTCCGCCGCCGTTCCTGCGCCGTCGGCATGGCCGCATACCCCGGTTTTGCCCGCCAGCGTGGTGACCGCATCGGTGGTCAGATCCAGGGCGCGGATGACATGGTTGAGATAATCGGAAATATATAAGGTGTTGCCGTCGCTGCTCAGCGCCACGCCTACGGGTTCGTCAAATTGCGCCGCTGTCCCCACTCCATCCGCGCCGCCGGGCGTAGGCCCGCCGGCCAGCGTGCTCACCGTGCCCGCATTCAAATCAATCAGGCGTATGGCATTGTTGCCGGTATCGGCGACATAAATTTTGGTCCCATCCGCGCTGACCGCCAGGCCGTAGGGATGTTGAAACCGCGCGCCGGCCAGTGCGCCGTCAGCATAGCCGGCCGCTCCGCCCGCCACGGTGGTGACGGTATTGGAACTCAAATTCAAAACCCGTATGGCATTGTTTCCGGTGTCGGAAATATAAATATTTTGACCGGCCAGCGCCAGCGCCTGCGGATTGCGAAATGCGGCCTGGGCCGCAGCGCCGTCGCGATCACCAAAGTAGCCGCCGGCGAGGGTCGAAACCTGAGTGGTCGCCAGATCAATCGTCCGGATGGCGTTATTGCTGCTGTCCAGCACATATGCGGTCTTTCCGTCGGTGGCCACATCGGCTGGCAGATAAAACTGGGCCGTCGAAGTGCCGTTATATCCTGCGCCGGTTCCGACGCCATCCTGATTGCCCCAGTCGGGTGTCTGGCCGGCCAGCGTCGAAACGGTTACGGTGGCATTGCCGCTCGAGGTTGCCGTCAACGGGTTGCCCAGGTCGAGGCGCCGAATCAGGCCGTTCCAGGTATCGGCGATGAAGAGGGAACTGGTATTGGCGCCGTTCAGGTTGGCGATCACCGTCAACGCCCGGGGCTCCTGGAATGACGCTTGCGCACCCGAGCCGTTGACGTATCCGGGCGCCGCCTGCCCGGCCAGCGTGAATACCGTGGGCGTGCCGGTCAAAGTCAGCGCCCGCACCGCATTGTTATCCAGAATGTAGAGCAGCGCGCCGTCAGGGTCCACCTGCAGTCCGTGCAAATACGAAAAAGTCGCGCTGCGGGCCGCGCCATCGGAAAATCCCGCGGTTCCCGATCCCGCCACGGTCGTCACCGCATCACTGGCCAGCGCAATCTGGCGAATCTGGTTCGAGCACCGGTCGCTGACGTACAGGTTTGTGCCGGTTGGATCCAGCGCCACTCCCCAGGGCTGGCAGAATGCCGCCGCCGTTCCCACTCCATCCACCGATTTCGCAACCCCCGCCTGTCCGGCCAATGTGCTGACCGCGCCGGTATTCAAATCCACGGCACGAATCAGATCGTTGCCGGTATCGGCGACATATAAAGTCGAGCCGCCGGGAGAAAGTGCGATCTGATGCGGCTGGTCAAAGAGCGCCGCCCCGCCCACTCCATCGGCATAGCCGGCATGATCGCCGCCCGCCACCAGTTGGGTCGCGTTGTCGCCCGGTTTGAAGCTGCGAATCTGGTTGAGCTTGGCGTCAGCCAGATAAACTGTCTGATGGCTCGCATCCCAGGCTGCTCCTTCGCCATCCGCAATGGGATAGGTATAGGGCGAGCCGATCAGCGTGGAGACAGTTCCGGATGCCAGGCTCACGCTGCGCACCCCATACCCCGCGCCGTCGAGAAAATATAAAGTCCCCGCGCCGTCGCTGGTAATCGCATTGGCCTGAAGTTCGTCCGCCGCTCCCGCGCCGTCTTCAAATCCTATCCCCCCCGGACCGCCGGCCAGCGTGCTTACAATGCCTTTCCAGCCCTGCACGGTCAAATTCACATCGGCTGTCGCCGTCTGGGCCTGGCCTGAAATGGTGGCGCTGGCGGTAATCGTGATGGGCGCCGTCACCGCCAGGCTGATGCTGCTGACCACCACATTGACGGTCACCGTCCCGCTGGCCGTCATCTGAGCCGGGGTCACCGTGGCCTGCACATTGTCCAGGCCCGTGGTCGCGGTCAAATTGATCGGCGAGGGAAATCCGGCCGAGGCTTGCAGTTGCAGCGTGACGCTGCCGCTGGTGCCTTTGGCGAGCGACAGCACCGAGCTGGCCGGGCTGAGCGAAAAGTTAGCCGGGCCGCCGGTGATGGTTACCATCGCCGAGGCGGATGCGGTCGTATCTGCCTGGCTGGTCGCCGTCACGGTCACCGGATTGGGCGTCGGCATCGCGGCCGGCGCGGTGTACACTCCCTGCGCGGTTATCGTGCCCAGGGTTGTATTGCCGCCGGGTACATTGTCCACGCTCCAGTTCACGCCCGGATTCGTGGTCCCAGTGACGGTGGCTTGAAATTGCAGGCTGGAATTCAGGTTCAAGCTGGCCTGGGTGGGTGTAATACTGACGGTGACGCCGTTGGCCAATAGCACCTGCGCGCTGGCCGATTGTTTGGGATCGGCCAGGCTCGTCGCGGTCACCGTCACCGTGGCCAGGCCGGGAAAAGTGGCCGGCGCGGTATAGAGCCCCTGCGGCGTAATGGTGCCCATTGCGGCCGATCCGCCGGTGATCTGGTTCACCGCCCAGGTAACGGCGGTATTGGCGGCATTCAGCACGGTGGCCGTAAACTGAACCGAGTGGTGAATCGTGACATTGGCGCTTGCAGGCGCGAGCGTGATCTGCACCGGCGGCGTAATGGTCACGGTGGCATTGGCCCGGCTGTTGGCATTGGCGATACTGACGGCGCTGACCGTGATCGGATCCTTTGTGGGCTGCAGCGCCGGCGCCGTGTACATGCCATGTTGCGTGATGGTGCCCCACACCACGTTGCCGCCATAAACTCCGTTCACCTGCCAGACCACGCCGGTGTCAGGCGCATTGTTGACGGCGGCGGTAAATTGCTGCTGGCCGATATCGGCCTGCAGGGAAATCACTCCCGGCGTGATCGCCACAACCGGATCTACCGGCACGCTGGAGCCACAGCCGAAGAGTCCGGCCAGCGCCAGTCCCAGCACGCCCAGGCTCCATCGTGTTACATGCGATTTCCATCTGCTTTTCATGACCTGAATTTCCTGCTGCCGGTCAACTCGCCGCCCCCCGGCCGCTCGGATCGGCCCGGCGCCGCATCGGAATCTTCCCGCCGGCGCGTCAATGCAGCAGTAATTGTTCGCGTTCCCATTGATGAATGGCTTCCGTCGTCTGGCGAATGGCCCAGGCATGCGCCAGAATCGGCACCAGTCCCCAGGCCAGGCCCCAGCGCGGATGCCCGCTCCGCGCCAGCCCCCAGGCGGGACTGTCAAAGAGCAGAATTTCCAGCGGCAGTTCGATGAACAGGGCGCGGGGCAGGGAAAAGGCATGACACCCGGGAATGCCGGGCCGTATCGGGCCGCGCGCCAGCGGATCGCTTTCGCATAAACCCAGATGCGACGCCCGCGCCTCCAGCCAGTCGTTTTCCCCAAACAGGATCACCTGCGCGCCCATCAATTCGAGCAGCGGTTTGTGCCAGCGCTGGCGCAGTTCGATATGTTCGGCGCAGCCCAGACAGGGCCGGTAGCGATTTTGTCCCCAGGCTGCGGCCGTGGCCATGCATGCCAGAAGCAGTGCCGCGCCGGGAATTTGAAAGCACTCTGACTTCCGCAACATGCTCTCGGCTGAGACGCGAATTCAGAGTTCCTGGATGGCAGAAAGCGGAAAAGATTCGGCGAATGTAACTTTCGTCGTATGGGGAGCATAATGCGCGGCGGAATGATGTCGCGGGTTGGCCGCTTGATCCGCAAAAATATTCGGCCCTAACCCCGTCTGCGCCGGGAAATAAAAGCGGCTGCGCCGGCGGCCTTTTGCCCAACCCGATTTCACAATTCGCGCATCCACTCAGGTGTCCTTCCAGAGAATTGAATCGGGTGGCGAACCCGTGTCCTTGCGCGCATCAGTTTGCGGCTGTCCGCAGCCGCGGGGCAGTGTTTATCTTCCGGGAGTCTGGCGTGGAATCCGTGCAATCGTCGGAAAAGCTTCCGTCCGCAGGCGGGCATGTCTGGTTATCATTGGCGTCCGTTCCCGACCGCGAAAGTTTCGGCTGCCAGTTAAATATTTCCCCCTCCAGCCGGCTGCGCCGGCGCTGGTCATTGGGGGGCAGTTGTCTGGCTCAGTTCGGTCTTCTCATCGGTCTGGTGGCCTGGAGTTCTCGCGGGCAGCCGTTGCCACGTCATCAGATCGCCG
>JAKATS010000041.1 GCA_021818645.1 Acidobacteriota bacterium
TCACGCAGAGGACAAACGGTGCAATCCGGCTCGCGGCGCCGGCAATATTGCTTGGCGGTCATGACCAGCAAGGCATGGAATTCATTATATAGTCCGGCATCGCCCTCGAGTTCGGCCTCAACCGCCAGGCGAAGCGCATCGTAATCCGGCGCTTTTTTCCCAGGCAAGGCATAGAGAGAAATGCGATGGCGGGAAAAAACGCGATGAGTATAAGCATCCACCACGAACACCGGCTTATCGAAGGCGTAGAGGAGAATGCTGTCGGCGGTCTCTCGGCCGATACCGGGAATGGCCAACAATTGTTTACGTAAAACTTCGGCAGGCTGGCGCGCCAGTTTGCGCAGGTCGCCGCCGCAGGCGGAATCGAGCCAGCTCATGAGGGCTTTGACGCGCAACGCCTTTTGCCGCCAATATCCGGAGCTGCGGATCACCGGCCCCAGATCATCCGCGCTGATCGCACACAGCGCGCGAAACGACAGCCAGCCGCGTTGACGCAGTTGCCGGAGGGCCAACTCCACATTGGACCAGGCAGTGTTCTGGGTTAGCACTGCTCCCAGCATCACCTCCAGACGACTGCGCGCCGGCCACCAGTGCTGGCGGCCAAAGTGTTGCAGCAGACGCGCCTGATAAGCCTGCAGACTGGTTGGGGGTAAGTGTTTCACCATCAATAATTTTGTGGTCGAATATTATAGAAAAACGAGAACTGCAGCGTGATCGAAGGCCCGTGGAACTGCGATGGCAAAGGAGGAAAGGGATTGGAAGCGCTGATGGCGGCCAGCGCGGCATGATCGAATGAAACCGTGCCCGAAGGGGAAACCAGCTGCAGCCCGGGGACATTGCCGTTGCGCTCGATTTTAAAAATGATCACCGAGCGTCCTTTGCGCCCGAGATAGGCTTCTTCCGGCATGACTGCGTACCAGTTGATCCGCACTTCCTGAATAATGCGCTGCAGGTATGAGGAAAAGTTCACGCCTTCGGTGTTGGTCAGAATCTGCACGCCGGTGCCGACCTGGCCATTGCCGGCGTTGGGATTGCCGGAGGGCGGCCGCGGCAGCCGCCCCACTTCGGCTACACTCTGGCCCTGGCCGCTGTGGGCGAGGGCGGCGGCATGCATGGCCTTGCGGAGCATTTCTTCCGGGCTCATGCCATTGAGGGCCAGCAGGGGATTGGGGGTTTGCGCATGGGGCACGGGGCGCAAATGAATGGCGCCTTTGGGCTGCCTGGCGGCGCGAGTTTTTGAACTTCCGGAAGGCGGCGCAGCGGCTTGCGGCGGCGTAGGCGGATGATTCTGGGCCTCAATGCGCGGCGCCGGGGGGGGGCTGGGCCGGGGGGGGGGGTGGCGCACCGGCGGCGCGCTCAGCGAGTTCAACACCGGCACATGCCGGTGCAGCTGGCGGTCGCGGTTGCTCAAAACGTGGCTATGCACCGGCTGTTTGGGCTTGGGCAGATGCAGATGCGGCATTTCGAGATAGGTGAAATGCTGATGCCTTAACTGTTCCTGCGGGCTCAGCAGATAACGCCGGCCGGAGTGCAGGAATTTAGGGTTGATCAGGATCAGAATGAAGATCAGCAGGTGGACGATAATGGAAAGAAAAATTGCTTCCCGGCGGCGGGTTCGGGTGCGTTCATCCTGCAGGGCATGCATCAGCCGTTCCGGATCGAAGCCGTTGTCAGGATCAAACTCCGGGGGGAGATGGAACGGGTGGGGCGCTGTCTCGGATTTTTCCGGCGGCGGCGGCTCAACCCGAGGGTTCAAGGATGGGTAGCTTTGGCGCAAGGGATTCAGGCCTGGTCAGGCAAAATGATCCTGGAATGGAACGTACGCCGGACTAACCGGCTGCGCAGTTGGGAACAATTTTGCAAACCTTAACAATGGTAACGTGAGGCGCGGCAGCGGAGAAGCCAGCGCGGCAACCGCTAGGAGATGCGCAGCCCGATTGCATTGCAACCTTCTGAAAAGAATGTACATAGAGCAGATTGCCCCATTTTTCTTGCCACGGGCAAAGTGCCGCACGAGGCAAAGGCGTGCGACGGAGCAGTCTTATTCGATTTCGGCCAGCAGACCACCGGCGGCAATGACTGCGCCGGGTTGAGCATGCAGGGCGGCCAGACGGCCGGCACGAGGCGCCCGTATTTCGTTCTGCATTTTCATCGCCTCGATTACAAAAAGCGTATCCGATGCGGTAATTTCGTCATTCAAGGCATGCGGCACGCGCAGGATGCGGCCTGGCATGGGCGAGCGCAACACGAATCGCCCGCCCGCATGCGCCGCCGCGCGGCCAGGCAAATACTGGCGGGGATCCATAATCCGGGCATGAAAGTGGCGGCCTGAAGCGGCAATAATTTCCCAGTCTTCCTTCTCCGCTCCTGGCAGAACGCGGCAATGGAAGGCAATGCCGGCAGGCAACTGTAATGACCAGGACTGGTCGGGGAGTTTTTGGACATCGAGTTCGAGGCGTGCGCCATCCAGCCAGATTTCAAATTTTGCAGTGTTTTCCCGGGACCGCAGCTCGACGGTAAAACTTTGCCCATCAATTTCAACCGTGCGCTTTATCATTGGCCCGTCCAGGTATTTGCGCCGCGCCATTTGCTGGCGGTTTCCACAATGGGCTGAATACTGGATTCTGGAACCGGAGCAGCCGAGGAATGCGCCGCCAGCACGGCGGCGACCGCGGCCAGGGACAAGAACGGGATGGCATCGGCGGCTGCGGCTGTGGATATCATGCTGGACTGGAAACGGGCGGCGTAGCCGGTATCGAGTTTACCGGCGAGAAAACCGGGATCGCGGACAAGGCGGCGGAAAAAGCCGAGATTGTGGCGCAAGCCGGCGATTTCACATTCATCCAGAGCACGGCGAAGGCGCGCGGAGGCCTGGGCGCGGTCTTCACCCCAGACGATCAGCTTGGCCAGTAAAGGATCGTAGTCGAGCGGCACGGTCCAGCCTTCGTAAATCCCGGAATCGAGGCGAATGCCAGGACCTTCAGGCCAGCGAAGATGTGTAATGCGCCCCGGCGAAGGCATAAAATTCTGTTCCGGATCTTCAGCATAGATACGGCACTCGATGGCATGGCCGCGAGACTCGAGTTCGTTCTGCTGCCAAGCGAGATTTTCTCCCGCGGCAATGCGAATCTGGGCGATAACCAGGTCGCGACCCAAGACCAATTCAGTGACGGGATGCTCAACCTGGAGCCGGGTGTTCATTTCCAGAAAATAAAATTGCCCGTCTGCATCGAGCAGAAATTCAGCGGTACCGGCATTGACATAACCGGCCGCACGGATCAGCCGCAGCGCGGCTTCCCCCATGGCCTGGCGGATGGCAGGATCCAGATGCAGGGCGGGGGATTCTTCGACGATTTTCTGATGCCGGCGCTGAATAGAACATTCGCGCTCGCCTAGATACACGGCATGGCCGTGGGTGTCGGCCAAAAGCTGAATTTCCACATGGCGGGGCTGATCGAGTGCGCGCTCGAGATAAACGCGGCTATCGCCAAAAGCGCGCTCGGCTTCGCTGGAGACGAGTTGGAAGGCGGAGTCGAGTTCGGCTGCGCTATCGACTCGGCGCATGCCCTTGCCGCCTCCTCCGGCGGACGCCTTGAGTAGTATGGGATAGCCGATGCCGGCGGCAGCATGGCGGGCAGTGCGGAGATCGGGCAATGGCTCAAGCACGCCCGGTATGATGGGGACATGATGGGTTGATGCCAGCCGGCGGGCGGCGATTTTGTCACCCAGCCGCTCCATGGCCTCGGCCGGTGGTCCAATGAAAATCAGGCCGGCGGTGCGGCAGGCACGGGCGAAGGCGGGATTTTCCGATAGAAAACCATAGCCGGGATGAATGGCATCGGCGCCGGCGGCACGAGCTGCGGCGATGATGCGCGGAATATTAAGATAGCTTTCGACGGCGGGAGCAGGGCCGAGATGGCAGGCTTCATCGGCAGCCAGAACATGGCGCGAGAGCCGGTCGGCATCGGAATAGACGGCAACCGAAGGTATGCCGAGGTCGCGGCATGCGCGCTCAATTCTAAGCGCGATTTCGCCGCGGTTGGCGATCAGGATTTTCATGGGAAATTACTTCAGAACCCTGGAATTCGAAAAGGTCCCGGCCAGGAATTCCGTTTGCCTTTATGACCGGGCGTCCACAGTCAGCCAGCCCAGCTCGCCGGCCAGATGGATGACGTCTTCGGTGCGGATTTCATTCCAGTAATTGCGTCCGGCGCCGGAGCCCGACTCGAGCTGGCGCTTTAAAAACATGCCGGCCAGATCCACGGCCATACGATCAGAGAGCGCCTTCCCGGTGCGGCGGCGGAATTCGACCCAGAAGGGATGGGGCAGACCGAGCCAGACGGGCTGGCCGTTGACGAGGAACTTGATGTCCACCGTGTCGCTGTGGCGGGTGGCGATGCCGACGATCACCGACTGATATTGGCAGTCATAGTTTTCGCCGCTGATGGGGTCGCTGGCGGTGAAGTCTTCGTACATGGGATTAGGATCGCATAAAAAGCGGGAAGCATAGAGCGTATGAGGGCGGAACGTCGCATGGGGCGAGATTGTGGGCTGCTCCTCAAGCTGCGCATTCCAACCGAAAAAAGTCAGTTGTGAGAAGAGTACAGGGAGAT
>JAKATS010000153.1 GCA_021818645.1 Acidobacteriota bacterium
ACCAATTCTCTGCTTCCCGGCAACACGTCGCCTATTCTCTCCGCCAAAGATGCCCAGGCGCAAAGTTTGCGCCAATGGCTGGCCAGTCCGGCGGCCGAGCGTTTCCGTTATACCACGCCCCGTGACTGATTTCGAGGCTCCAATTCCCTTCCTCGATCTGCGCGCGCAATATGCCGGTCTGCAGCCGGACCTGCTCGCAGCCGTTACTGCGGTTTTTGAGCAACAGCAATTTATCCTGGGCCCGCAGGTCGAGGCGCTCGAGAATGAACTGGCGAATTGGCTCGATGGCCCCCTTGTCATCACCTGCGCCTCCGGAACCGATGCTCTGCATCTGGCGCTGCTCGCCCTCGAAATCGGTTCCGGCGATGAAGTCATCACCACTCCATTTTCCTTTTTTGCCACCGCCGGTGCTATCGCTCTGGCTGGCGCTTGCCCGGTTTTTGTCGATATCGATCCCGTAACCTTCAATCTTGATCCGGCTCACATTGAGTCGGCAATTACTTCCCGCACCCGGGCACTTCTGCCGGTGCATATTTTCGGCTTGCCGGCCGATATGGATGCGATTCAGTCCATCGCGATTCGTCATAATCTGATGGTTATCGAAGATGCTGCTCAGGCCATCGGTGCCAAGTACCAAGACCGTCCGGTTGGCACTATTGGAAACATCGGCTGTTTCAGCTTCTATCCCACCAAAAATCTGGGCGGTGCCGGTGATGGCGGCATGCTGGCCACGCGTGATGAGGCCCTGGCCCGGCGGTTGCGCCTATTGCGTGTGCATGGCTCGAATCAACCCTATCATCACGAACTCTTAGGATTGAATAGTCGCCTGGACGTGCTGCAGGCCGCCGTGCTGGGAGTCAAATTGTCGCATCTTTCTGCCTGGAATCAGGCGCGGCGGCAAATAGCCCAAGCCTATTGGGATCTCATGCTAGCGGCTGGTTTGGATCAACGGCTTCAACTGCCCTCTGTCCCTTCCGGTTCGATTCCAGTCTGGCATCAGTTTGTCGTGCGCTTGCCTCAGCGCGATGCGGCGCGCGATTTTTTGTCCGCGCGCGGCATTGCAACCCAAATCTATTACCCTGTTCCCTTGCACCTGCAGCCGGCTCTTTCCCATCTCGGCTATCAGGCCGGCGATTTCCCTCATGCCGAACGCACCTGCCGCGAAGTGCTGGCCCTGCCCATCTATCCGGAATTGACACCTGCTCAACAGCGGCAGATAGTCGCGGCTTTAAGTGATTTTTTTCCATGAGATATTGATATACAAGGGATGGCATTTCAGGATTGGCGAGGTTAGCTATGAAGGGTGTAATCTTGGCCGGGGGCATCGGTTCGCGTCTCCATCCGCTGACTAAAATCACCAACAAGCATCTGCTGCCAGTTTTCGACCGGCCGATGATTTATTATCCTTTGCAGATGCTGGCCGCAGCCGGCATTCGCGAGATTCTGATCGTCACCGGCGGCAACAGTGCCGGTGATTTCTTGCGGCTGCTGGAAAACGGCGAGGAGGTCGGCTGCTCGATTCGCTATGCCTATCAGCGCGGCGAGGGCGGCATTGCCGATGCCCTGCGTCTGGCCCGCGATTTCGCCGAGGGCGACCGTATATGCGTAGTTCTGGGCGATAACATTTTTCAGGATTCACTGCTGCCCGCCCGTCAGGCGTTTGAAAATCAATCGCGCGGCGCTCGTCTGCTGCTTAAGGAAGTTTCCGATCCCGAGCGTTTTGGCGTCGCTGAAATCCATGGCGGCCGCATCGTTGGCATTGTGGAAAAACCTGCTCGGCCTGCCTCGCGTCTGGCAGTGACCGGAGCATACTTCTACGACGAGACCGTCTTTGAAAAAATTGCCCGCTGCCGGCCTTCGCATCGCAATGAACTGGAAATTACCGATGTGAATAACATGTATTTGGCGGAAAATCATCTCGAATTCTCCATTCTTGAGGGCTGGTGGACCGACGCCGGCACCTTTGACTCTCTGCTCCGGGCGCAGCAGTTCGTGGCCCGCAGCCGTGGCGTTCACGACATTCTGGGCTCATGAAAACTTCTTCCGACTCCTTTGCCCGGCAGTATTTGCGCGAGTCCATGGAAATCCTGGGCTTGTTCGATGCTGCGGCCCTCGACGCCATGGCCCTGGCCCTGGCCAAAGTGCGCGCCCAGAACGGGAGGCTTTTTATTCTGGGCAGCGGCGGAGGCGCCGGCCATGCATCCCATGCCGTCTGCGATTTCCGTAAAATTGCCCGGTTCGAAGCCTATGCTCCCAGCGACAATGTTTCCGAGCTCACCGCTCGCGCCAATGATGAAGGCTGGGAAACCGTCTATGCCGCATGGCTGCGCACCAGCCGTTTATCCGCGGCCGATGCGATTCTGGTTTTCTCCGTGGGCGGCGGTGACCGGGAACGCAATATCAGCCCCAATCTCGTCGCCGCCATGGAGTACGCGCAGGGGCAAAAGGCTTTGATCTGCGCCGTGGTCGGCCGCGATGGCGGTTTCGCCGCCCGCGTCGCCCGCCATTGTGTTCTGGTTCCCACCGTCGAGCCCGGCCGCATCACCCCTCATGTGGAATCCATGCAGGCTCTGCTCTGGCATCTGCTCGTCTCCCACCCGGCCCTGGCCCGCACCGCCACGAAATGGGAGAGCGCGGCGCGATGAATTCTGCTTGGCGCCGTGCGGTGTTTCTCGACCGCGACGGCGTGCTCAACCGCGTGGAATGGAAAAATAACATCTGCCACTCGCCTCGCAGTCTGGAGGATTTTCAGCTTCTGCCCGGCGTGGCTGACGCTTGTTCCCGCTTGAAAGCGGCCGGCTTTCTTTTGCTCGTGGCCACCAATCAGCCTGAAATTCCCCGCGGTTTTTTGGATCCTGCTGTCCTCGCCGCCATGCATGATCGCCTGCGCCAGTGGCTGCCGCTCGATGATATTCGCATGTGTCTGCACGATGACACCGATACCTGCGCCTGCCGCAAGCCGGCTCCCGGCCTGCTGCTGGACGCGGCCCGCGATTGGCGTATAGATCTGGCCCGTAGCTTCATGGTCGGTGATCGGGAAAAAGATCTGGTCGCCGGGCGCCGTGCCGGTTGCCGGACCATTCTGGTGGGCGCTCAGAAGGTTGCCTTGCCGCCGGATTTTTCCGCTCCCGATCTCGCCCGCGCCGCGGATTGGATTTTGTCGCGCCCTGTATGAGCGACATTCAGCCTTCAGTCATCATTACCGGCGCTGGCCGTGGCATTGGCCGGGAAATCGCCCGCGTTTTTGCCGCGGCGGATTACTGGATGACGCTGGTTGCCCGCTCACGATCTGAGCTGGAAGCTACAACCGCGGAATTGCCGCCAGACCGTTGCCGCATTGTCCCGGCCGATATCGCCCAGCCGGCCGATTGCCAAAAGGTGGTCGCGGCCGCCCTCGACCTGTCGGGACAAATCAATGTATTGATCAATGCCGCGGGCCTTCTCGGTGCGATCGGACCCTTTTGGGAGACATCTCCGGAGGGTTGGAAACAGGCTATAGAGGTTAATTTGCTGGGCTCGGTTCAGTTGATGCGTCTGGCCATACCGCTTTTGCATTTGACCCGCGGTGCTATTGTGAATTTTGCCGGGGGCGGTGACGGCCCCATGGCGCAATTCAGCGCCTATAGTGCTTCCAAGGCAGCCCTGATCCGTTTCACCGAAACTTCGGCCGAAGAATTGCGCCCCTTGGGCATACGCGTCAACATCGTCGCTCCCGGAGTCGTGCGGACTCAAATGCTGGACCAGGTTCTGGCTGTGCACCCGCGCATGGCTCAGCCCTCTCGTGCTGTTTCCGGCGCATCTTCTGCAGTTGGTTCGGCCCGGCCCGTCGCCGAACTTTGCCTTTTTCTTGCCTCCGAAACTGCGCGGCCGTTAACCGGAAAATATATCAGCGCCGTATGGGATGACTGGCGCAACTGGACCCAGGAACAGATTGCCGCAATCGCTGTCGGTGACCGGTTGACCCTGCGACGTCAAAAGTAAAAAGCATTGAATTACTTATTTATGATTGTTCTGGCCCATCTCGCATATTAACCTGAGCATTTATGGCTGCGGCTGCTTTCCAATCACCCCTGGCTTCCCTCCGGATTAAAATCTTCGCCGATGGCGCCGATCTCGAGGGCATGACTCGGCTCTATGCCCATCCGGCGATTGCCGGCTTTACCACCAACCCGACCCTGATGCACAAAGCCGGCATCGCTGATTACCGTGCCTTTGCCCGTCAGGTGCTGGCGGCCATTCCTGACCGTCCGATTTCCTTTGAGGTTTTTTCTGACGATTTTTCCGAGATGATCCGGCAGGGTCTGGAAATATCCACCTGGGGTGGTCAGGTCAACGTCAAAATTCCCATCACCAATAGCCGGGGCGAAGCGACGGAACCCGTGGTGCGCGCTCTGGCGGCGCGTGGCGTGCGGCTCAATATCACTGCCCTCATGACCAATCAACAGGTGAGCCAGGCCGCTGCCTGGCTCGCCGGTTCGGCTCCCGGCTACATTTCCCTTTTTGCCGGCCGCATCGCCGACACCGGCCGCGATCCGGTCCCCCTGGTGCGCCAGGCCGTCGCCGATCTCGCCGCCCAGCCCCAGCTCAGCCTGATCTGGGCCAGCCCGCGCG
>JAKATS010000175.1 GCA_021818645.1 Acidobacteriota bacterium
CACCCTGCGCCGGAACCGGAATTACGGCGCCTGCTGGCGATGGGTGAGCTCGAATGCGCTTTGGCCGATCATCTTCATCCCGATCAGGATGATTCTTCGCCCCCTCTGCGCTCCGCTCGCAGGCTACTCCAGATGGCGGCGCTGGATTGGTTATCGGCCGAATCCGGCGCTCCAGTTCCCACAGTGAACACCGCATATGCTGCCGATTGGGACTTGGTGGCGCGCACGGTTCAAAATCGCACCTTTTCGGTTTCTCAACCGGAAGGTTTTGCCTTTTATGGGCTGCATCCGCGCGCGTACGCAGCCAGCGCGCAAAATTGGCTTGCTGCTGCGTCCACATCGCCTGGTCCGCCGGGGCATGTCGTCGTCCTGGGGCTGCGGACGATTGGCGGAGTATTGGGCGCGGTGGTGGCGGCAGTGATTGCCCGGGTCGGTATCAAGACCCAATTTTATACCCTGCGGCCACGCGGCTCGCCGGAAAACCGCTACTACACCATTGCTCCTGAACTTGCAGCCGCCCTGCTCTCGGGCCAGCCTGAATATCTGCTGGTGGATGAAGGCCCGGGCCTGAGCGGCTCCTCATTTGGCGGCCTTACGGCCTGGCTGCAAGCCCATGGCGTCGCGCCCGGGCGCTGGTGTTTGTTTCCCAGCTGGAATCCTCCGCCCGAGTGTCTGCGACGCACGCAGGTGGCCCGATCCTGGTCTTCCTGGCGCAAGTTTCCCGCTCCCATGCCGGCTCCGCCCCAACGCAATATGCGGGACCTGAGCGCCGGCCGCTGGCGGGAACGCGTTGCCCGCCCCCGGCGTGCGCCGGTCTGGCCTCAGCATGAGCGGGCGAAATATCTATCTTCCGACGGCCGATGGCTGTGGAAGTTTGCCGGCCTGGGGGAGGTGGGTGAAACGGCGGCCGCGCATTCACGGGAGTTGGCTCGCGCCGGTTTTGGCGAAGCCGCTTCTTATGAAGGGGATGGATGGCTGCGCCTGCCCTGGAGAGTGGCCCATCCGGTTTCGCGACATGTACGTGACCTCGCCGCTTTTGCCGCATGGGCGGGCAGATATATTGCCGCTCGATCAGCGTTTTTTAAAATCGCCGGGCCTGGTGCGCCCGCGCTCCCGTTGCGGGAAATGTCACGCGCGAACTGCCTGAAAATTGCCGCCGGCGATGATATCGAACCCATGTTTACAGCCCATCTGCGGGCACGATATCCGCAGACAAACTGGGTTGAGTGCAAGGTTGAGGAATGGGCTATAAAAGCCTGGCATGCTTTGCCAATGTCAGAAGGTCCCTGCGTCCACCTTGATGGCCGCCTGCAAAGCTGGGAATGGGGTCAGATTGCATCCGGCTGGATCAAATTCGATGCTCTCGATCATGGCGATGATCATTTCTTTCCCGGTCCCGCTGATCCGGCCTGGGATCTGGCCGGTTTTATGGTGGAATTTGGCCCTGGTGCGGGCCAGTTCGCACTTGCCAGCTATATACGCACCAGCGGTGATTTTGGCGTGCGCCAGAGACTGCCCTGGTACCAGGTGGCCTATCTCGCCTTCCAGACCGGCCTGACCCATTATGGCGAAGAACTCGCGCCGCCAGCCGATGCCGCTCGCTTTCGCCGCCGCCGCCGCGGCTATGCCCGAATGTTATTCATGGCTTTAAATCAAGCCGCCGCTTCGGTTACTTTCAACCTTAACGGCCGAGTCGCACGCCAGGGCATTTGCGAAAACATCAATGCGTGAAAAAAGGCCAGGCCGGCCCATGGCTGTGCTTCATATAATCCGGACTCGCCAGCTTTCTGCCGCCGCATCGGCTTTGGCGCCGCCGTGCGACCAATGCCTGCCGGCATCCCGCCAGCGCAGTTCAGTAAGATGATACTTGCCGTTTTCGTAGGCGTAGCTGACGCCATCGTCGTCATAAAGGTCAAAGCCGGCGTCCGCGCCGGAATAAACGTCAATGCGAGCGATGCGCTGCTTCTGTTGTGTGCTCAGGATCGCCTCGCCCACCGGAACGATGGACCCGACCCGCACATAGAGCGGAAGCCGCTCAATCGGCGCCGCGGCTCGAATCAGATTCCCGCCCGGCAGGCGTTCATTCGTCCAATAGTCATACCAATCGCAGCCGACCGGCAAATAGACTTGACGCGATGTCTGGCCCTGCCGGTACACCGGCGCGACCAGAAACGCTGGCCCGAACATATATTCATCCTTGATGTTCGCCGCTTGCCGGTCGTGCGGAAAATCCATATACAAGGGCCGCATATAAGGCGCCCCGGTCTGGTGGGTGCGCCAGGCCAGAGAATAAATATATGGCATCAGCGCATAGCGCAGGCGCAGATATTTCTCCAGTATCGGCTCGGCCTGCTTGCCGTATGACCAGACCTCGTTATACCTGCGGCTGCCATGGGCGCGAAAAATCGGCAGAAACGCCCCGTACTGAAACCAGCGCGTGTAGAGCTCGGGATAGTCGTCATAACCGCCGACGTTATCGCGGCAATCGGAGGGATCAAGTAAAGGCGGATGCCGCGGATGATGGTGTGCCGGCAGATACTGCCAGCCGCCGATGTCCTGAGTCCAATGCGCCAGCCCTGAGGCCACGTAGTTCAACCCCGTCGGGATCTGCCGCTCGAGCGTATCCCAGGTGGGATAGATATCCGAAGACCAGAAAAAGGTTCCGTTGCGCTGCGCCCCCAGGTAACCGTCGCGGGCCAGAATCATTGCCCGTTTTTGCGGCAGGTCGCGCCGGTAACCGTCGTAGAGCGCTTCGGTATGCAGCAGGGGATAAACATTGTAATAGCGGGTACCCGGCCCGATATGAAAATAACTGCCGTTGGGCGGCAGATCGGGCTCGGTTTCATCCGCCCAGAGTGCGTCAAAACCCCTGCTTAAAATGTTCTTGCGGATGATCTCCCAGAACCAGCGTCCCGCCGCCGGGTTGGTGGTATCAATATCGCTGCCGGCGCGGTCATAGGGCAGGCCGTTGGTGGGTTGACCGTCGGCGAGATGCTCAAACCAGCCGTTGCGCAGAATGGTTTCGTAATAGCGCGAACCGGGCACGAAGCGCGGCCATACGCTGATCATGCTCTGGAAGCCCATGGCATGCAGTTCGCGGTTCATCGCCGCGGGGTCAGGCCAGTCCTCAGGCTTGAAATCCATCTGCCCCATCCGGGTGTAATAAAACCAGTCCACCACCATCACATCGCAGGGTAAATTGCGGCGGCGGTACCCGCGCGCGACTTCCAGCACCTCTTGTTGCGTGCGGTAGCGCTGTTTGCATTGAATATAGCCATAGGCCGCCTTGGGCAGCAGCGGCGTCGGACCGGTCAGCAGACGATAGCCCTGATAGATTTCGTCGTAGCTATCGCCGGCAATGACAAAAAACGAAACCCGGTTTCCCACCTGCGAGGTCCAGCGCGTTTGTTCGTTAAAACCGGGAGCGATGGTGGTTTTTGAAGGATTGTCCCAAAGCAGCCCATAACCGCGGTTGGTAACCAGAAAGGGAATGCCCACGCTGGGCGCAGCCACTGCGTCGTAGTCATGCCAGCAGCGCACCGCATGACCGCGATGGTCAAGAAAGCCTTCCTGATTCTGTCCCAACCCGTAATAGTGTTCATCCGCGGGCGAGGCGAACGTGGCGCCGACCTCAAAGAAAGGCAAATCACCGGGCCGCAGATCATGGCGCAAATCCGCATTTCCGTCTTTATAGTTGGGCACCGACATGCTCCAACCCTCCAGACGCAAAATACGCCGGCCCCGGCGGTTATGAAAATCCATCACCGTACCTGGAGCCGAGCCATTAAAAAATTTGGCGATATCGAGCTGGGTACGGAGCCGTTTTTCTGGATGCGGGGCGGGCAGCGTCACCCGCAGCCGCGCCGATGCATAGACCACACGTCCAGCTTCGCGATGCAGCCGCCAGCCGGAGGGATCGGGACGCGCGATCAGGCCATAACCGGGCGAGGCCAGGGCCTGGGCAGGGTCGAGACTCAATGTGATGCGCACGATATTGGGGGCATAAGGCTCCCAGGCGATGGTGCTGTCGCCATGCGGCAATATGACCGGCGGCGCCGGCCAGTGATTGCGAGCGGCATCTTCGATGCCGTATTCCGGCCGGCGCGCGGCTACCTGGGCCACGGGCGCGGCTTGCGCCGCCGGCGATTCGACGATAGCGCCGGGCAAAAGCGCACTGCCGGTCGCGGCCAGCGCCGCCTGTAACAGTTCCCGCCGTGTGGGGTGGGGCATGGAATTCCTTTCGGGTTATGTCTCGTGAATGTTGTTAACCGGAATAGGATGCGATATTCCGATAACTTTAACGGCCGAGTTGACTTCCAAACGGCAGCGCCGCTTTTATCCCGACTGCACTTCCAGTTTTTTGCGACTGTTTCCGGCAAAGATTTTTTCAATCTCTTCCAGGGTTTTGCCCTTGGTTTCAGGCAATAAAAACACCACGACGAGAAAATAGCCCACCGTACAGCCGGCGAAGATAAAAAACATCGGCGCATAGCCATAGCGCCCGACCGCAGGGAGAAAAACAGAGGAAATGAAGGTGCCCACGGCCTGATCGCGCTGTCCGATCCCTCCGGCTGGCGTCTGCATCGCGAAGCTGGACGTGTGGTCT
>JAKATS010000116.1 GCA_021818645.1 Acidobacteriota bacterium
GTCTGAACATGATAGACCGCTTCGCCCAGCATCACGTCGGTATTGAAGCCCAGGGGCATATGGATATCTCAGCCGTCAGTAAAATATTATCCGAAACCGAAGGTCAAGCTGCGACGAGTGGAAACCGATGATTTGTCGCGTTTTGAGACACCTGAATCCCATTTTCGAACAGTAAAGGCCGACAAGTTCACTATAAATCGCTGAAAACAAAGAGCAATATTATTTTGCGGTTTGGTGATGCAAATGCATAAACCTTCTTTATGTGGAACGGACTCTTGATGGATCTTCGCCAGGGCTGGAATCGTCTGCTGGCGCATTGGGGCGCCTCGTTGCTGGCGGTTACGATACTGGCGCTGGGGATTGGCGGCACGATCGAAATCTACAGCCTGGGCCGGGCGATGCTCGAGCCTCCGGTGCGGCTGCCGCAGGCGCAGCGGCTGTCGATCCTATATCAAGCCCAGCCCCATAATTATTGGCCTGCAGTTTCGCCCGCCAACTATAAGGATTTGCAGCGCCAGAGCCGCCGGATCGCCGGCCTGGCCGCATTTAAAATGCCCGAGGCCATCGTGCGCTTTCCGGAAAGGGCTCCGCAGCAGGTGTACGGGCTGCGCATATCCCGCCATTTCTTTCCCGTTCTGGGGGCAGGGATTTCATACGGGCGGCCATTTTTGGCTAGCGAATATCAGCCCGGACCGGCGCGGGCAATCATTCTGACCTATGCCTATTGGGTCAAGCGGCTGCATCGCGAGCCGGGCTTGAACGGCCAAACCGTGCAGGTCAATGGCCATGCCGCGACCATCGTTGGCATCGCCAGCCCGCGCATGGATTTTCCTCTGAAGGAAGGCATCATTCTGCCGCTGGCCTTGACGCCGGCGCAGTGGCAGGAGCGAAATCGCGGCAATTTCTCGATTCACGTGTTGGCGCGGCGGCGGGCGGGCATAACTTTGGATGCGGAACGGGCCGGGCTGCAGGCGATCGCCAGCCGTCTGGCCGCGCTCCATCCCAAAACGGATTCCAGACTGCGGATCGCACTGCTGCCGCCGGCCGAATTTGTGAACGGCAATCTGACGCCGGTTTTTATCAACGTTCTGATGGCCGGCTCGCTCATGCTGCTGCTGCTGGTCTGCGCCAATGTGGCCAACCTGCAACTGGCGTCGAGCTTACAGCGGGGGCGCGAGCTGGCGCTGCGCGCGGCGCTGGGCGCGGGCCGTGGCCGCCTGCTGCGGGCCGGGCTGACCGATGCCCTGCTGTTGGGTCTGGTCGGCGGCGCGGGCGGCATTCTAGTAGGGGACTGGTTCTGCACGATGATGCGCAATTCCATGCCGGCGCGGCTGGCAGACCAGATTCTGGGCTGGCGCCGGATTGGTTTGAATCTCCCTGTACTGGCCTTCGGCCTGGGTCTGGCGATAGCCAGTGGATTGCTGGCCGGGCTGGCGCCGGCCTGGTTCATGGCGAGGCCCAATCTGATGGAAGTGCTAAAAGCCGGCGGCCGAAATATCGCCGGCGGCAAGCACCGATTGCGCAAGGGACTGATCATCGGCCAGATGACTCTGGCTTTCACGCTGCTGCTGGGCGCGGCGCTCGCCGCCTGGGGATTTCATCAACTTGTGGATAAAACCGCATCCTATCGCGCAGATAAGCGGCTGACCTTTCAACTGCGACTGCCGATCAAAACCTATGCCACGCCGGCCGAGCGTCTGCGGTTCATCACCCAGCTTTATCCCAGGTTGTGGGCACTGCCCGGTGTGAAATCCGCGGCCATGATGCTAAGCCTTCCCTACGCCAATGGCGATAGTCCAACCCGCTATATGGGTGTCACCGATGCCCGGCGCCGCGCGGCCAGGCAGAAAGCCTTTACCGTTTTGGCCCAGCCCATCAGCTCCAATGCCCTTCGGGTGATGCGGTTGCAGCTGATCTCCGGCCGCAACTTTAACGCCGGAGATGGCGCAGGCAGCCCGCTGGTGGCGATCGCAAGCCACAACCTCGTGCAGAACTTATGGCCGGGGCAAAACCCGTTAGGTAAAACGCTTTTGGAACCCGGACCCAATCATTCCTTTGCCGCGGTGCGAATTGTGGGCGTGGCGCCGGCTCTGCGCTATAACCTTTTTAATTCCCAGCCCGACCAGGTTTTGTACTTCCCTTATAGCCAAGCGCCCCGAAGCGATTTAATCGCCGCCAACCAGCTCTCGGTTTTTACTTTTGTTTTGCGCACCCGGGTGCCTCCACTGACTCTGGCCCATGCGGTGCGGCGGACCGTGGCCGGGCTCGATCCCGCGCTGGCGGTTTCCAATTTGAAGAGCCTGCAGCGGTTTTTCCAGGTTGCGAGTACGCCGTTGCGCTTGATTGACCGCAAGATGATCACGCTGGGTGTCATGGCGCTGCTCATCGCCGCGGTGGGTTTATTCGGTGTCATCACAGCGTTCATGGTGGAACGCCGGCGCGAGATGGGGATTCGCATGGTCCTGGGAGCTGAAGGCAAAACGGTGGGCCGGCTGGCGTTCATCCAGGGATTACGGCTGACCCTGTGGGGCATGGGCATCAGCCTGCCGCTGGGCTGGTTGATTAACAAGTTCCTGGCCACGCTGATCTACGGTATCGCGCCGCTCGAATGGCCGCTGATGCTGCTGGTGGCGCTGCTGCTCGCCCTGGCCACGCTGGCGGCCTGCTATTTTCCCGCCCGCGCCGTCGCCCGCTACGACCCAGCCGAAATCCTGTGCTCGGAATGAGTATTCACGCTTCTCCACTCGACTGACGCGGCATATTCCATAACAGCATCTGGATCATTTAGACTCATTGTGCGCCGATCACGTTTTCACTGCTCCTCCTTGACACCCCCATGCGCCGAACCGGATAATTATTTTTCAGATGTTGCCCGGGTTTTTTCTTCATGACGGTCCATCGTTCGCATTGCGCCGTTCAGTGAAATTACGGCGAAAGGAAAAGCGAGTAGAGCAAGACGGAGTTCGCCAGGCAGCCTGCCTGAAGGAATGGAAGGCTGGCCGAACGGAGTCCAATGCGGCTATACGGCGCTTATTCCTTCGCCCTGATCGAACTCCATGATTTATATCGCCGCCGTCAACCCGAATGCCCTGCCCGCCGGCGCGCCATATATTCTGCATTACGTACCCATCCTGATCCAGTTCATTTTTGCCATGGCCTTTGCGGCCCTGGCCATTGGAGCTTCCTGGCTGCTGGGCCGGCACCGCAACACCCGGCGCAAACTGTCGCCCTACGAATGCGGCATTACTCCGGAAGGCGATGCCCGGCATCGTTTTGCGGTCAAATTTTATCTGGTGGCGATTGTTTTTATTCTGTTTGACATTGAAGCGGTCTTTCTGCTGCCGTGGGCGGTTGTGTATCGCGGCCTGGGCTGGTTTGGCTTTGTGGAGATGGTCATTTACCTGGGCATTGTCATGACCGGCTTCTTCTATATCTGGAAAAAAGGCGTGCTCGACTGGAACACGCCGGAAAGGGCGGAATGAGCGCCGAGCCACCGGTTCCTCCCGCCCCCTCGAGCGACCCCACGCCAGCCGCACCGCCGGCGGTGGCGGCGCGGATCGAAGCCGAATTTCCCGGCGCGATCGAGCGTTTTGAAGAGCACCGCGGCGAGCTCAGCCTTTGGATTCACTCATCGCATTTGCTGCCCGTGATGCGAGTGTTGCGCGACGATCCCGGCCAGCAATTTGATCTGCTGGTGGATTTAACCGCGGTGGACCGGCTCGGCGCAATGCCCCGGTTCGATCTGGTTTATCAGCTTTTTTCCACCCGCCGCGGGGCCTGGCTGCGTATTCTTTGCGGAATTGAAGAATCCGATGTGAATTTTACGCCCGCACCCTCACCTGACGACCCTGCCAGCCTGCCCCAGCCCATCCGCGAAACCATGCCCGGTCCCGGCATCGCCGCGTCGGTCTATGGCATCTGGCCGGCGGCCGATTGGTTTGAACGGGAAATTTTTGACCTTTTCGGCATCCGTTTCGCCCATCATCCCGATCTGCGCCGCATTCTGATGCCCGATGACTGGGAGGGGTACCCGTTGCGCAAGGATTACCCGGTGGAGGGTTACCGATGAGCGCGTTCGCTTCCGGCTCCATTTCCGGTTTCGATTCGCTGCTGGAACCCGGTCAGGCCCCGCGCGCGGGCCATCTGATACTCAACATGGGTCCACAGCACCCCTCCACGCACGGCGTGCTGCGTCTGGTGCTGGAAATTGACGGCGAAATGGTGGTGCGGGTGCGGCCGGTGATCGGGTACCTGCACACCGGCATTGAAAAAAGCTGCGAGTCGAAGTTCTATCAGCAGGTGGTCACGCTGACCGACCGGATTGATTATCTCTGCCCGCTCACCAACAATCTCTGCTATGTGCTGGCGGTCGAAAAGCTGCTTGACCTGGAAGTTCCGCGCAAGGCGCAATGGGTAAGGGTGCTGCTCAATGAGCTGACCCGGATCAACAGCCATCTTGTCTGGCTGGGCACGCATGCGCTCGACATCGGCGCCATGACGATGTTTCTCTACACTTTCCGCGAGCGGGAAGAGATCCTCAAAATCTTTGAAATGGCCAGCGGCCAGCGCATGATGACCTCGTATTTCCGCATTGGCGGCCTGGC
>JAKATS010000393.1 GCA_021818645.1 Acidobacteriota bacterium
CAGCCATCGCTGCCGGTCGTCCTGCGGATTTTGATCCCACTTGCATCGCACTCCAGCAATCCGCCATGGCGGAGGCGGAACTCAAGGCGATGAACCGTCGGCGATCGAGTCGCGGCCTGTCGTCGGGTGAATCAAGCTTCATGCGTGGGACCACGAAGTTAAATTGCGCTGGCGGTAAGCCGCCCGGAATGCTTGCGCTCGTTTGAAGCCGGCTATCGCGCCACGAGTAACGCTAAGCGCGCGATAGTAATCGGCGAAGGGAAAGGACTCGATGCCGCCGCGCCAGAGCTGGTACGCGCTGGCGGCATAAACCCAGGTTTTATATACGCTGGTAATATTCATGAACGTGTCAGGCTGATAGTGCAGCGGGTCTTCCCAGCTATCCGCATAATAAATCTGTTGCACGGCATGAGCCGGGCCCTTCAGTTGGGGCATGGCGGACAGAGCCGCGTAAAAAACTGCATCGTTGACCAGGTAATGCGTATGCTGGTCATCCCGCTCGGCACTGCCGCCCCATTGCGTGATCACCACTTCGGGGCGGAGATCGCGCATGACCTGGGCGATGCGCAAGGCGGCCGCCTCATGGTAGGGAATTTCAGCGTCGGGATAATCAAAAATCATCACCTGCGCGCCCAGGCGGCGGGCGGCTTCCAGAGCTTCCCGGCGTTTTTGTACGGCATAAACGGCTGGCGTCAATACCGGCGATCCTTTTTCGCCCAGGGTCAAATGGAGCAGGGTGACTTGGCCGCCTTCCTTGACGGCCAGGGCCAGAGCACCGCCGCAAGTCATTTCCATATCGGCGGCATGAGCATCAACGGCAAGAATATGGATAGGCATGGCTAATTCCCCGTCCCGGTGGGTGCGGCCCGGGCCTGTGGCCGGGCCAGGATGGCGCCCAGCAAACCCACCATAATTGCGCCCGCCAGCGGTGCCAGCAGGACATTGCGGCTGCCTGAAGCGGCGAGCCAACCGGCCAGCCGTGGCGCCAGCACGCCGCCCAGCAGCCCCAGCGTCATGATCGCCGAAAACACCGTGCCGGTGGATTGCGCGAACCGGTCTCCAGCCACGCCCAGCACGGTGGGATAAATCGCCGCCAGGCCGAAGCCGGCCATGCCCATGCCGCAGGCGAATCCGGCCAGATTTCCCGGATCGGCAAGCCGCCACGCTATGGCCAGGCCGGCAACGACCAATGCGGCCGAAACGACAATCACCGGGCGGGCCCAACGGGGGCGCAGAGAATACGAAACCAGCCATCGGCCCAACCCCAAAGTTGCGGTCAACCCGACCAGCACCCATTCGGCCGCCGCCGGGCCGGTGCCGGTTAAACGGTCGGCCAGCCGCGCGCCCCAGACGAACAAAGCGTTTTCATTGCCCGATTCGAAGAATAAAATCAGCCCCAGGCCCCAGACCAGGGGATGGCGCAGGGCGGATACCTGCTCCCTTCCAGGGGCGGTGTATGTGCCGGCGGGCAAGTTCGCGCGCAACAGCCAGACCAGCAACCCGATCGTCAGCAGCGCTAACAGCCATAACCCCAGGGCAACCGCATGGGCGCCATTCAGCGTGAGCAGAAACGACATCAGCAGGGGAGCGCAAACTGCGCCCAAGCTGAAGAACGCGCCAAGGCGGTTGAGCGCGGCGCCGCGGCGTTCCGGTTGCAGCATGGCGACTAAGGCGTTGCTGGCGGTGTTGAGTACTCCCCCGCCCAAGCCATAAGCCAGCGCCGCCGCGGCCCAAGGGCCGAAGCCGGAGGCCAGCGGCATGGCCGCCAGCGGCGCAGCAACCAGGATCAGGCCCGCCGCCAGCACGGGCCGTGCCCCGAATCTCTCGAGCAGCGGCCCGGTGAAAACAGTGCTGAGTAAGATACCCAGCAGTGGGCACGATCCCAGGTCTCCGGCCTGCCGGTTCGTCAGGTGGGGCAACGTGGGAAGCAGTGAGCCGATCAGTAGCAGGATCAGCCCGAAAAGCGCCATACAGGCGTAGGCTATCGCCACCGCGGCCGGGAGCCTGGAGCGCGAAACGGGTCCGACCATAGGCGCCGGGCGCTTCTTGCCGCTGTCGGTGACCCGCTCCGGGAAGGCTGTGTCCTGCATCATCAACTCCGGCCAAGCTGGTTGGCGTGTTCGAGCCGGCGCCGGCGAAAATCCTCGAACACTTGCAGATTGTTGTCGGCCGGCAGGCCGGCAACATTGGGCGATACAAAAGGACGGGGAGTCATGCCGCGACGGCTGAGCTGCGCCGCCACTTCGGCCACTAAGGCCATCCCGATCGTTATGGCCGTTACCGTCGAGCCCGCGGCCACTTTGCCGTGTATGCCGTCAATAGCCACGAGGGCATCTTCGGGAGGCACGCAGTTGTCAATCAGGCAATCGCAGATGTCGGCCAGCTTTTTTCCCGAACTGTGGGTTGCGGTTTTTTCCCGGCTGTTGGCCAGCGATGTCACACCCACCACCTTCAGGCCGCGTTCGCGGCCCGCCAGCGCGGCTTCGATGGGGGCAGCGTTCATACCGCCATGGGAAAAAACCAGTAGCGTGTCGCCCGGCGCCAGTTCCTGGTGCGCGAAGAATTGGCGCGCATAGCCCTCCGTGCGCTCCAGCCAGAGCAGGTCCTTTACCCCGCCGGCATCGAGCACGCTCATCCACATCAGCCGCGAATCGAGCAGTGGGTTAAAGCCCGCGAAACTGCCGTAACGGGGGAAAATATCCAAAGCCGGCAGCACGGAATGCCCGCTGCCGTAGAGATGGACCAAACCGCCGGCGGCGATCGAATCGGCCATCAGATGGGCGGCTTGGCGGAGATTGTCGGTTTGCGTGCTCCACATACGTTCGAGCACGGCGGTGATTTCACGTTGGTAGGTTTCCAGCATAAGTTCAGTTATCCGAAGGCGGGGCAGGCAGCAGGCCACCGGCCAGAGCGGCTAATCCCAGCAAAGGTGCGCGATGCCCGAGCCGGCTCAGCGTAAGCCGGACTCTTTTCGCCGCCAGCGGCTGCGCCCAGCGGGACAGGCTCGCCCGTGCGACGGGTAACAGTTCCCGCCCCGCCGCTTGGCCAATCCCTCCGGCCAATATAATGATTTCAGGGTTCAACAGGCTGACCAGGTTCGCCAGGCCCAGCCCAAGATCGCGGCCGGCCTGAGCCAGGATTCTCCGGGCGCTTCGCTCGCCCTGCCGAGCGGCGGCCAGCAGCGCACGGGTGTCGCACGCGAGGCCGGCTGCACGCGCCATTTCAGCTAACCCCGGGCCAGCCACATGCGATTCCAGACAACCGCGGCTGTGATAATCCGCACGCCAGGTGTCGCGGATCGCCATCCAGCCCACGGCGCCCGCTAACTGGTCGTGGCCGCGCAGCAGGCGTCCATCGCTATAAATGCCGGCGCCGATGCCGGTGCCGATCATCAGGCAAATCGCATCCCGACAGCCGCGGGCTGCCCCGCGCCATAGTTCACCGGCCATAAAAGCATTGCGATCGCTTTCCACCAGCACAGGCTTGCCGAGCGCCTGCTGCAGACGCCGCCGCAGCGGGAAATGCGTCCAGTCGAGCAGATTCGGCGCCCATACGTCGCCATCCGGATAAGCCAAGCCGGGTACATCCACGGCCACCGCTGCTATCGCCGCTGGATCGTAGCGCTGCAAAAGAGCCAGCAATGCCGCCATGACCGCCTCTCCGCCGGCCGCGGGTGTCGGCGTCTCCATCAGCTCTTGCAACCGTCCCGACGCCGTCACTCGTGCGGCCTGTATCTTTGTTCCCCCCAGGTCGGCCACCAGCCAGGAGCGCACCTCATCCTTCCGGCGATGCGGATTCGCCAAGTTCACGGCCGCTGCATGGCCTGGCTCGCCTGCAGCCATGATTCCCGGCGCCCAACGCGGCATGAGGTCAGCCATCAGCGAGTATCTCCGTCGGCCTGTTTTTGCAGATACCCCAGCAGCACCCGGTGTTCCATTTGCGGCATTCGGCGGTCTAACCGGGCCGCCCATTGCATTTCCCGCCGCGCCGCGGCAGCGCGCCCCAGCCGCAGATCGAGGCGCCCGAGCAGGTAATGCGGCGCGCTCCAGTGCGGCTGCAGTCGGATTGCGGCGCGTAGATCCTTCAGCGCCGCCGCGTAATGCCTCGCGGCGAACGCTAAGCGCCCGGCCAAGTACCGGGCGGGCGCATATTGGGGTGCTTCGGCGAGCGCGCGCCGCACGTGCTGTTCGGCGCGCGCGGACTGACCCGCGTGGGCTTCCAGCAGGGCTCGATAATACCAGGCCAAGGCTATCCGCGGATCCTGGTGCGAAAGTTGGCGGAACAGGCTGGCCGCCTTGACCGCCTGATCGCTGGTGTAATACGAAATCGCCAGCAGCAATCGGGCGGTGCGCCGCAGTTGCGTGCCGCGGTGTCCGGCCCGGGCTTGCAGGACGCCTGCGGTTTTTGTGCCTGCCGGGACAGGACGATCCTGCGCCACCCGCTCCAACTCCGCCCGGGCTTCCCGCCGTCGGCCGGAAAGTTGCAGCAGAATCCCCCGCACCAGTTTCAGCCGCGCGGAAGGCGCACACATGCGCCCGGCCACCGCCAGTACGTTCAGCGCCG
>JAKATS010000318.1 GCA_021818645.1 Acidobacteriota bacterium
GACCTGCGGCTTTCTCAAGCACGATTGGGGATATTTTTCCGGCATTACCAACCACTGGTATGCGAATTATGGACGCGGGTTCGGCCCTCGCGCCAAAGCGGAACCGAAAATTCCCCTGCTGGTCTGGGCCCGCAGAGCCTCCAACAGCGTGCGCTTTGAAGCCGAGGAATGGCAGCATTACGAGCGCCAATTTCCCGCCATGGTGCGGAAAAAGATTTTCCTCTCGCAGGATGAGTATGCGTATATCGGCGCGCGGCCCAACCTGAAAGGCGTGCTGGCCTACGCCATGATCCTGAATGAGATGCTGCGGCATACCGATTTTCTGCGTATGGCCGCCCTGACGATGGGCACCTCCACGCTGGATTTCAATCATGGGCATATCGGGCTGAATGCGCTGGGACTGCTCTACAAGTTTTACGGCGAGCATCTGGGCGCCGGCGCCCAGCCGATGCGGCTGACCGGCAACTCGCCCCAGCCCTTGCCCAAGAAACATATCGTCGGCGACCTGCCGCGCAAGCAGGCGGGCAGCCCGACTTACCCGCTGGATATGCTGGCGGCCTATACTCCCGGACACCGTTTCGTGAATCTGGCCGTGGTCAATGCCACCCGCCAGGCGCGGAAATTTGAACTGCATGCCCTCGGCGTTCACCTGGCCGGACCCGCGCAGGCCTGGGTCCTGACGGGTTCCAGCCTGAGCGCCGCAAACCGCGCCGGCGAACCACCCCAGGTAACGATTCGAACCGTGAATATCGGCAACGCCGTCCGTTCCATCAGCGTGCCGCCCATCTGCGTGGTGATCTATCATTTTCCGGTCGCACGCTGATGCCGGAGAACCGGACCACGAAGATCATTAAGTCTATAGATAAGGCAAATCTTCAGCCAGCCTGGTCTGCGGGCAAGCGGCCGATGCCGGCAATGGCATTCTGCGCGGGCTGTCGCGCCAGCTGATCGAGCGGCAGCGCCAGCAGCAGGTTGATACGGGCCTCGAGGCTGAGGAAAGCGTGATGAAACGCGCGGTTCTGTTCTTCCGCTGAACCCCGAACTGCGGCCGGATCGGGTATGCCCCAATGTGCGGTCAGGGGCGCATTCGGCCAGTAGGGACAGGGCTCGCGCGCGGCATGGTCACAGACGGTAATCACGCAATCGAATGGGGGCGCATCCGCGGCGGTAAATTCCGACCAGGATTTGCTGCGCAGTCCGGCAGTGGAAATGCCGGCGATTTCAAGCTGGCGCAGCGCTTCAGGGCGGGGCTGGCCGGTGGGATGACTGCCGGCGCTGCAGGCCAGAAATCTGCCTTTGCCCTTCTGGTTGAGAATGGCTTCGGCCATGATGGATCGCGCCGAGTTGCCGGTGCAAAGAAACAGAATCCGGTAGGGAGGGGTCATGGCGGGAGTTGATTTATGCTCCGGCGGGGGGATGATGCGGCTTGTGAGCGCGGATAAAGGCGCTGAAGAATTGACCCTTTACCTGAGCCGCCATGGCATCCACATCCACGCCCGAAGCGCTTAAAAACCGGCGCGCGTCTTCCAGTTCGTAAACCCGGGTCGTTTCAATCTCAGGCGCGGTGAATCCCGCCGCGATGAGCTTGGCCCGATACTCATTCTCTTCGAGCGCGCCCGCGATGCAGCCGATCCAAAGCTGCATGCTCCGGCGCACCGCATCGGGAACCGGACCGCTCACCACCACATCGGAAACCGCAAAACGGCCTCCCGGCTTGAGCACGCGGAAGGCTTCGGCGAGAACCCGGTCCTTATCGCTGGAAAGATTGATCACGCAGTTGGAAATCACCACATCCACGGAGGCATCCGGCAACGGAATCTGCTCGATTTCCCCGCGTAAAAACTCGGCGTTGGCCATTCCCGCCTGGCGCTGATTTTCCCGCGCCAGGGCCAGCATTTCATCCGTCATATCGAGGCCGATGGCCTTGCCGGACGGTCCGACGCGCCGGGCGGAGAGCAAAACATCCATGCCGCCTCCGGAGCCCAGATCGAGCACGGTTTCGCCCGCATGCAACTCCAGCAGCGCGGTGGGATTGCCGCAGCCCAGCGAGGCCCGCACCGCCGCATCGGGCAGCATGCCGATCTGATCCGCATGGTAGAGATGGCTGGTGATGGGGTCGCAGCAGCGCAGGCCGGGATCGCAGCCGGCGCGCTCAGCTTCAGATGCGGTTACGGCGAGAGCCGCGCGGCCGTATCGGCTCCGCACTTGTTCCCGCAGGGTGGATTCGGAAGTCATGCCGGTTCTCCTGAATGCATACGCATAAGCAAATATATTGCCGGCTGGACATATTTGTCAAGGCATATATAAAATGAACTGTGAGGCAAACCCTTGCTACCGCCCGCAGCCTGACGCCATTGTTTACCGCCCTGGCCGATCCCACCCGGCTGCGGCTGTTGCATCTGATGGCCGGCCGGGAAATCTGCGTCTGTTACTTCGCCGAAGTGCTGGGAGAAAGCCAGCCGAAGATCTCGCGCCATCTGGCGTATCTGCGGCGGACGGGGATCGCGGTGGCGCGGCGGGAAGGCAAATGGGCGCATTACCGGATCCAGTACCCCGCGCACGCCGGCATGGCCGCGATCCTGAAGCAGACCCTCGCCACGCTGCACAAAGACCCCATGATGCGAATGGATTTACAACGGCTGCGGGAACGCCAGGGCTCGTAATCCAGGGGAAAAACGCAAAGGCAAAAATGCCGTCATGCGCTCGCTCAGGCGATGAGCGCGGGGAAGTCGTCGAAGGCAGGCAGTGCGGGCGCGGGGCCGAAGAGGCCGGGATGAAACATGCGCGCCAGCAATTCCAGGCCGTCCACGATACCGGGGCCGGCCTGGCTGAAATAGCGCGGCCCGTCTAAAACCCAGACCTGGCGGTTGCGCACCGCCCGCAGATGATCCCAGCCGGGATATTGGCGCAGGCTCTGCATTTCACGCGCGGCCCGCTCCACGGAAAAGCCGCAGACCATGCCCAGAATCATTTCCGGATCGTAGGCCTGGAGTTCTTCCCAGGGACGGCGGGTGGAATAGGCGCCGGGAGCGGCGAGGCGGTCGCGGCCGCCGGCCATTTCGACCAGTTCCGGCGTCCAGTGGCCGGCGTTATAGAGAGGACGCGGCCATTCCAGGCAAAACACTTCGGGCCGGCGGTCGAGATCCCGGGTGCGGGCGGCCACCGCCTCGATGCGGCTGCGCAAGCGCGAGACCAGCGCCAGTCCGGAGGCTTCCCGGCCCAGTGCACGCGCGACCCGGAGCATGTCGTCAAGCGCGGCCGCCACCGTCTGGGCATGCAGCGAAAGAATTTCCGGCTGGGGATCAAGCCGCGCCAGACCGCGCTGCAGATCGGTCGGGGTCAGCGCGCAGACATCGCAGAGCTCCTGGGTAAGAATCAGCGTCGGCCGCAGGGATTGCAAACGCTCAGCATCAAGAATATAAATGCTTTCGCCGCGAGCGTAGGTGGCGGAAACCAGGGCGTCAATTTCAGCCGCGCTGAGGCGGCTATCGTCATAACTCAGCCGGTTGACCACCGGCAGGTGCGCCACCGCCGGCAGGAGGTGATGGTCGTGTGAAACCCCGGCCAGCTCATCGCCCGCGCCCAGCGCCAATACGATTTCGGTCGCGGTGGGCAGCAGCGATACAATGCGGGGCGCGGGCATGAGAACTATTTTATGTCAGGGACGCGATCGGCCGCGCTGCTGAAGCCCGCATTCCTTCATTGCCGGCCGCAAGCGGCGAAGCCTCGGTTGGGCTTGCCTCGGCCTGCGATGCCGCACGGCTCTGTCAGGAACTCGGTCGAAGCTGAATATCCACCGCCGGGTTCATGGCGCCCTGGCGGTAGCCTTCAAGGTCAAGCGTCACATAGCGGAAACCCAGCGGGCGGAGCGCGGTCCGGATGCGGGCGATCATTTCCGGATCCAGGGCGCGGGGCAATTCAACGGGGGCAATTTCCAGCCGGACCAGGTCGCCGTGATAACGCAGGCGGAACTGGCAAAAGCCGAGTTGTTCCAGGGCTTCTTCCCCCTGTTCAATGCGGCCCAGGACTTCGGGCGTGACCGCGATGCCGGGGGCGATGCGTGAGGACAGACAGGCCGAGGCGGGCCGGTCCCAGACCGCCAGCCCGGCTTGCCGGGCCAGCTCGCGCACATCGGCTTTGCCCAGCCCGGCTTCCTGCAGCGGCGCCCGCACGCCGTGCGCCTCGGCGGCAGCGCGGCCGGGGCGAAAATCACTCAGATCATCGGCATTCAGACCGTAAGCCAGAGTGCGAAATTCCGGGCGCCGGGCCAGCTCGCGCTCCATCACTTGAAACAGTTCGTCTTTGCAGAAATAGCAGCGGTCGGCGCCGTTGCGCCGGTATTCGGGATTTTCCAGTTCGCGGGTGGTGAGCACCTGGCAGGGAAAACCGTGAGCTTCGGCCAGGGCCAGAGCGTCGCGCAGATGCCGGCGTGGAAGGCTGGGCGAATCGGCGATGATGGCCAGCATCCGACGGCCCAGCGCCTGCCAGGCGGCATGCGCCAGCAAGGCC
>JAKATS010000010.1 GCA_021818645.1 Acidobacteriota bacterium
AGCTGGAAAAACCCGGCGGCCGCAACGAGGAAAATCTGATCAATTACCGCCGCACCGCTTTTACCGATGCCCTCGGGCTCTACATGGCGGCGATGTTCATGGATGTCTATTACGAAGATCTTTTCGATACCCGGGATGAATTTCCCGCACTCGCTCCCGAGCCGCTGCAGCAGCGCCTGCGCTGGATGGAAAAACAATATCCGCCCAACCGCGGCTTTCCCTTTCAGGTATATCGCCAGCGCGAGCGCCGCCGCGCCCGGTCCTGAACCAGAAAATTGACTGAAATCATGAAAAAGAACCGTTCTTCCCAGCCCGCCATCACCCTGCCCGGGGCGCATCAGGTGGATGCCCGCGCCAAGCGAGCCCTGCTGCGCCGCCGGGTTGAGCCGATTGATTTTGATCGTGTTTCCACCGTGGCCGAACTGGTTGAGGCCATGCGCGGCGCTTCGGTGCAGGCCCGCAATCTGGGCCGCTGCGCCGAGGTACTGCGCAACCTCTATGCCGATCGCCGCCGCCCCACGGTCATGCTGGGGCTGGCCGGGCCGCTCATCGCCGCGGGGCTGCGCAAGATCATCCGTGATCTGGTGGCCCGGGGCTATGTGGACGTCATCGTCTCCACCGGCGCCATCCTTTACCAGGATATTTACCAGGCCCGCGGCTTTGGCCATTTTCATGGCGACCCCGCCGCCGACGACGGCCGCCTGCGCGAGCTCTTCATTGACCGCATCTACGATACCTATGTGGATGAGGAAAAATTCATCGCCACCGATACCTGGCTGGGCTATGTGGCCGACGAGTTGCCGCCGGGAAATTATTCCTCCCGCGCCTATCTCGATTTTGTCGGCTCGAAATTGGATGACGAGCAGTCCATCGTGCATACCGCGCACCGGCTGGGCGTGCCCATGTTCGCTCCCGCCCTCAACGATTCCTCAATCGGCATCGGCCTGACCCATCACTATCACCGCGCCAGGCTCGCCGGCCGGCCCCGGCTGGCTATTGATTCCATCCGCGACAATTACGAGCTGACCCAGATCGTGGTGCAATCGCCCGAAACCGCCGCCATCTATATCGCCGGCGGAGTGCCCAAAAATTACATCAACGATTCGGTGGTGATGTCGTACATTTTCGAGGCGGAAAAAGGCCATAGCTATGCCCTGCAGCTCACGGCGGATAACCCTCATTGGGGTGGGCTTTCCGGCAGCACCCTGCAGGAAGCCGTAAGCTGGGGCAAAATTCAGAATCGCGCGACCACCGCGATGTGTCTGATTGAGCCTTCGGTTTCATTTCCCTTGCTGGCCGGCTATGCCTTGGAACGCAAGCTGGCCAAGGGCAGGCCGCGGCTCCAGTTTGACTGGCATGAGGATGAACTGCGCGCGATCCGCCGCCGGCCCGCCCGCCGGAATTAGCGGCGTTTGCATGCCTTCAATGCGCATCTAACGCCTCTCCAGGGCGTTCTAAAGCGTGGTGAGACGGATGAAGCCGCGTTCTGGTACCCGCATGTCCGCGTACCGCGTATAGCTTAACCAGCACCCGGGGAGACGGAAGATCGGTTTACGGGCATTCTGGAATCTTTTACATGGTAAAATGCGTCCTAAAGGTGAAAGGCTCTATACGGACGGGAACGGCGCACCAGCCGAATCGTTTCACCATGCGAAGCGTCGCCTGGGCCGGGATTTGGAGTGGCCGGTGTCATTCCGGTTCCAGACAGGTGGGTTGAGTCCGGCGGGCTGGATGATTTGAACCATAAGGCAGAGGTTTTCGCTTGTCCGAAACACAGGTGCCAACTGAGATCAAGCTGGAAACTCCAGAGGAGGGTTTTACCCTGTTGGAGCGGCCTACCCTGTGGCAATCGCTGCGGGAAGAGATCAAGGCTCGTTTCGACCCTCCGCCGCCGCCGCTGGAGCTTGAGTCCAAGCCGGTTCCGGTCAAAAGCATCTGGACTGAGGAAGACCTGCCGGCGAAAGCTAAAAGCAAAGCCAGTTCATTGCTGGTTCATATTCTCGTGATTCTTCTGCTGACTCTGCCGATCTTTCATCGTCAGGTCGGCAATGCCTTCCGCCATGTAGCCCAGATCACGCCGCTGTATCTGCCCGTCACTCCGCCAGGCCCCAAGCGCATGTCCGGTGGGGGCGGAGGGCCGCATGCCCGCCGGCCGCCCAATCGCGGCAAGCTGCCCAAATTCTTGCGCGTCATCAAGGCTCCGCCGGTAGTGAAACCGCCCAAGCTGGTGAAACCAGAATTGTCGGTCACTCCGGCGATCCTGATGCCCAGGCACATGGTTTTGCCCCAGCCGAATTTGCCGGTGTTGGGGCAGCCCCAGATTGCAATCTCCAAACCTGGCGGTGCGCTGAACACTGGCGGTATCGGCTCCGGCCGGGGCAATGGCTATGGACCGGGCGAGGGTGGCGGAGCCGGCGGCGGCGCCTATGCCACCGGCGCCGGCATCACTGACCCGGTAGTAATTTATGATCCCGATCCCGAGTTCACCAATGCGGCCCGCGAGGCCAAGTATTCAGGAACCGTGGTGCTCTGGGTGACGGTTGGATCGGACGGCCACGTCTACGATATTCAAATTGCCCGCAAACTGGGTCTGGGGCTGGATCAGAAAGCGATCGAAGCCGCTAAAAAATGGCGTTTCCGTCCGGCCATGAAAAACGGCAAGCCTGTACCGGTGCGTGTTGCCATCAGCATCAGTTTCCAGCTGTTTTAGATCGGCGTAATCTTCCGCTTGCCAGCCTCCCTTTTTCCGTCTCCATGCACGGCCAACGCTCGTAACGACAGATTGCTCAAGCCGATGCAAAGCCGTGCAAAATCGCATGGCGGGGTACCGGTTCGCTGAAGGTGAACCGGGTTCCGGGATGCCTGCCCGGTCCCTTCTGGTGTTGGTCCAATTATGCTGGGCTACATTTTTACCATTGAGGCCGGGCACTGGAACGGCGCAGCCAAAAATGTGGCCCCGCCATGGTTATAAAAGCGTCTTCGCCGCCCATCCCTGCCTTCGGCCCACGCATCTGCTTGGAGAATTGCCATACGTCTTTGGAGGTAGTTCATGCAGGCAGTGGTTTTTGCAGGCATAGAAACGATGAGGGTTGAAGATCAGGGCATGCCTGAACTGCAGGCTCCTACCGATGCCCTTTTAAAAGTTACCACCGCCGCGATCTGCGGCAGCGATCTGCACATGTATGAAGGGCGCACGGGATTGCGGCCGGGCCAGGTTGTCGGCCACGAAATTATGGGCGTGAACGAATCCGTGGGTGATGCAGTCGCCAGCATTCGGCCTGGCGATCGCGTCGTATTGCCCTTCAACATAGGCTGCGGTTTTTGCCGCGACTGTCATCGTGGCGATACCAACATGTGCCTGACTATGAATCAGGAAAAGCCCCACGCCGCTTATGGTTACGCCGGTATGGGCCCGTATTCGGGTGGACAGGCGGAGTATGTGCGCGTGCCGCATGCCGATTTTAACTGCCTGAAGCTTCCAGGCGAGCCTTTTGATGCGTGGGAAGACGATTTCATTCTGCTGGCCGATGTTTTTCCCACGGGGTATCATGGCGCCGTGCTGGCTCAAGTCAAACCCGGCAAAAGCGTGGCCGTTTTCGGCGCCGGTCCGGTCGGGTTAATGGCGGCCCTGAGCTCATGGATCCGCGGCGCAGCTGAGGTGTATTGCGTGGACTTTATTCCCGAAAGGCTGGAAAAAGCCCGCGAATTGGGCGCGATACCGGTCAACGTGCGGGATGGCGATCCGGTGGAACAGATTCGCGAACGGCGGAGAAAATCATCCGGCTTCACTGCCGGCCTGCGGCCGGGCGAGGCCGGCAAGCTCTCCGGCGTGGACTGCGTGATTGACGCGGTCGGCTATCAGGCGCGCTCGCACCGGAATTATCAGCAGGAATCGCCCACTCAGGTGCTCGAAGACGCGGTTCGCCTGGCCAATCCGGCTGGCGCTCTGGGCATTGTGGGTGTTTACATGGCTCCCGATCCCGGAGGCCGCGATGAAGCTGCCCGGCAGGGCAGCTTCGTATTGCCGCTGGCGCAGATTTTTGACAAAGCCTTGAGCATCGGCCTGGGCCAGTGTCCGGTCAAGCGCTATAACGAAGCTCTGCGCGACCTCATTGTCGCTGGCCGGGTTCACCCCGGAAGCATCGTCAGCCACCGTATTCCCATTGCCCAGGCCCCGGATGCTTACCGGAAATTCGACCGCCGCTCGGATGGCTATACCAAAGTTGTGATCCGTTTTGATCAGCTCCGGGCGGCATAAAGCAACGTCAATACTATGCCTTCGCGCCGGCTCATTGTCCGTTATCGCTTCCATTTCAGGTGATTGGGCACAGGCTTGCCCGGCGGCAGGCGGGCATCGGCAATCGGTGTTCCGGCGGTCAGCGTCAGCGGCACCACTCCGGCCCAGTAATCCAGTTCGTAATCTTCTTCTTCATCGAGCGGAGGGCCCGAGCGCTGCTTGGCCGTGGCCTCTTCCATCGTGAACTCCAGCACCCGGGTCAGATTGATT
>JAKATS010000080.1 GCA_021818645.1 Acidobacteriota bacterium
TTGTCGTTCGGTGGTTTCATAGATGGCCTCCGCCGGCTTGACCGCGCCGGCGTCGAACGAGGTAACGAAAAAATCGAACGGCGCCAGCAATTCCTCAAACTGCCGGCGAATATAGCCGAAATGGATGGGATCGGTATTGGAAAGCAGCCCCATCCGGTGGCGCTGGCTCAGCTCCCGCAGCCAGCTCGCTTCCACCAGCGGCTCATCCGCAAAAATCGAGCACCACCAGGTGTCAAAATCTGCCGGTGGGGAGGGTAATATTTTCCCCATGCCGACGCGAAATGCCTCAGGGTTCACCACGCCGCGTTCGCAGGCGCGGGCCAGCTCCAGAATGGGCTCCCGATGGGTCAGGTAAATTTCACCCCAGCCGGCATGGTTGAAATCCACCAGCGTGCGCCCGAGATCAAAGATTAATGTGGAGGGCATCCAGCTCTTGCTTCTTCTTTCTTGCAGTGGTCTTGCCATTCAATGCAAAGGCCCTTTCAGCTTGCGATGAAAGGGCCTTCGCAGGTATGAATTGTATAATGACAAATCAGGCGGCACGACGGCCGCCCTTGCTGACCGGAGCAGGCTCGGGCAGTAATTCCAGTACATAGCCGGCATCAAGGGATGCATGGCAGCGGACACACTTCTGGCCAGGCATCACCCGCAGCCGAGAACGGCCCAGACGCACTTCCGGAATTGCCAGTCCATCCACTGTCCGGGTGCACATCGGGCAATGAATTTTCGCTTTCAATCCTTCCAAAACCGCAGGCATGGCATTTTCTCCTTTCTTCATATTTTCTTCCTAACCCTTTGCAATCTTGCTGCTGGAACGGTGGAACCGGCGATTCTTGCCGCTGGCTCGACGGAATTTTTCATCCCCACCGCTTGCTGGAGCAATTTGGTTTCCATTCCGGCAGATTGGACGCTGGCAGTCCTGAAAAAGTTTCAGAACCTAGTGCAGCATTTTTCAGCCTTTATTTTCAATCGCATACAATTCCCCCCACCCCCGTGAGGCGGTTCAAAAAGCGGAAGGAAAGCTAGCAGTGTATCGCAACCCAGGCAAACTCTCAAGCCGTTCTGTCATTTTTTCGTGTTGTCGAGTTGGATACCCCCTACAATGAGGCATTCATGGCGGACCTCCCCTCCAACCTCTCGCTGACCCAGTTCAGCGAAGAAGAAAACCTGCTCCGGCAAAACGTCCGCAAGCTGGCGGAAACCCGGCTCCGGCCGCTCGTCCGCGCCATGGACGAGGCCGCGCATTTTGATGCCAGCCTGCTGGCCGAATTTTTTCAGCTGGGCCTCATGGGCATCGAAATTCCCAGCGCCTGGGGCGGAGCCGGCGGCAGTTTCTTTGATGCGGTCCTGACCGTGGAAGAGCTCTCCCGCGTGGATCCGGCCGCCGGGGTGATCGTGGATGTGCACAACACGCTGGTTAATCGCGCCCTGCTGCGCTGGGCCACGCCGGAACAGCAGCAGCGGTATTTACCCGCTCTGGCTTCGCAATGGCTGGGCGCCTATGCCTTATCCGAGGCCGGCGCCGGCAGTGATGCCTTTGCCCTAACCACGCGCGCCATCCCGGCCCCGGACGGCTATCGTTTGGATGGGCGCAAGCTGTGGATTACCAATGCCGGCGAAGCCGAACTGTTCATCGTTTTTGCCACGCTCGACCCGGCGGCCGGCTACCGGGGCGTGACCGCGTTTCTGATCGAGCGCTCCAGTCCGGGGCTTGAGGTTGGCAAAAAAGAAGATAAATTAGGCATCCGCGCCAGCAGCACCTGCGAGCTGATTCTGCAGAACTGCTTCGTGCCGGCCGCCGCCCGTCTGGGCGAAGCCGGGCAGGGTTATAAAATCGCCATGGAAACCCTCAACGAGGGCCGCATCGGCATCGGGGCACAGATGCTGGGGCTGGCCGCCGGCGCCCTCGCCGCGGCCATCAGCTATGCCCGCCAGCGCCGCCAGTTTGGCCAGCCCATCGTGGAATTTCAGGCCGTGCGGTTTCAGCTGGCGGAAATGCATACCGAACTGGAAGCCGCCCGCCTGCTGGTCTATAACGCCGCCCGGCGCCGCGATGCGGGCCTCGATTTTCTGCGCGAAGCTGCCATGGCCAAGCGGTTTGCATCCCGCGCCGCCGAGCATATCGCCTCGCAGGCAGTGGAAATCCTGGGCGGACTGGGCTTTACCCGCGATGCGGGAGTGGAAAAGTTTTACCGCGATGCAAAAATCGGCGCCATATACGAAGGCACAACGAATATGCAGCTCCAGACCATCGCCAAAGCCATTCTGCGCGACCCATGCTGAGCCCACCGCTGTCACCGCGCATCCGAACCAATTTATTGCGCTGGTACGACGGGAATCATCGCGTCCTGCCCTGGCGCGCGCCGGAACTGCGCGGCAATGCCTACGCCATCTGGGTCTCGGAAATCATGCTGCAGCAGACCCGGGTCGCGGTCGTGATCCCCTATTTCCAGCGTTTTCTGGCTCGTTTTCCCGACCTGGCATCCCTGGCCCGCGCTCCGCTCTCGGAAGTATTGCGGCAATGGAGCGGACTGGGCTATTACCGCCGCGCCCGCCAGCTGCATGCCGGCGCCCAGTGGCTGCTGGCGCAGGCGGAGGGTGAATTTCCGCGCGATTTTGCCGCCGCGATGCGGGTTCCCGGCGTGGGCCGCTACACCGCCGGCGCCGTGCTCAGCATGGCTTATGGCCTGCCTCTGCCCGCCGTGGACGGCAACGTGCGGCGGGTACTGCAACGTCTTGCCGGCCGCGCGCTTTCTCCGGCAAGTCTGGAAAAAATGGCGCAAAGCTTAGTTCTGCCGCGCCGCCCGGGGGATTTCAATCAGGCGCTGATGGAATTGGGCGCGCTGATCTGCCTGCCCGCCCGCCCGCAATGTTCCGTCTGCCCGCTCCGCCGGCACTGCCGTTACCAGCTCGGCTGCGGCAAAACCTCCGCCGCAATGCCGCGTTCCGCGGCTGTGCCGGTGCTCAAAACGCTGCACGCACACTACGGGCTGCTGCGCAACCGCCGCCGAATCTGGCTGACCCAGCGCCCAGCCAGCGCCGGCTGGATGCCGGAATTATGGGAATTGCCGGAAATCACCGCTGATCAATGCGCCGCATTCGGGGTACGGCTGCGGCTGCGCCACGCGATCACCCGGTTTCGCATAGATGCGCGGGTGCATCCCATTCGCCAATTGCCGCAGCCCGGACCGGGCGCCTGGTTTCTGCCCGCCGAGGCCGCCGCGCTTCCGCTCACCGGGCTGACCCGCAAAATCCTCCGCCGATTGCAGTTTCTCAAGCCTGGGTAGCGGGCAAAATCACCGCAGCGCGGTTTTCCGCATCCATTTTGCGCAGTTTATTCAACAGCGATTTATAGCTGATGCCCAGTTGGTGCGCCGCTTGCCGCCGGTTCCAGCGCGTGCTTTCCAGCGCGCGCAGCATGAGCTGGGTTTCGGTTTGCCGCGCGGCCTCACGACTGAGATGTGCGAGCGAAGCCGGCTTCGGCCATAACCCGTCCGTGGCCACAGGCGCGGAATCCGAGCCTGATTCCGGCGCCGGCTCCAGCAGGCCGCGGGCTTCGGCATCGCCGAGCGCAATCCAGCGCTGAGCAAAATTCGCCAGTTCCCGCACATTTCCCGGCCAGGCATAGCCGGCGCAGCACTCCGCGATTTCCGGCGTCATCGCCGGTAGCGGCTGGCGCAGTTGCGCGGCATAGTGGCCTGATAAGTGCGCCAACAGCAGCGGAATATCTTCCCGTCGTTCCCGCAGCGGCGGAATTCTGATCTCGATCACCCGCAGCCGATACAGCAGGTCGGCGCGGAATTTACCCTGCTTCACCGCCTGGGCCAGACAGACATTGGCCGCGGCCACCACCCGCGTATCGCTGCGCACCGGCTGAATGCCGCCCAGCCGGTAAAACTCTCCGTCCTGCAGTACTTGCAGCAGCTTGGCCTGCAGAGGCGAAGGCAGTTCCGAGATTTCGTCCAGCAGCAGGACCCCGCGGTGGGCAGCTTCGAATTTTCCCACCTGCCGGCGCTGCGCACCGGTAAACGCGCCGGCTTCATAGCCAAACAGCTCGCTTTCCACCAGTTCCTGCGGCAGCGCCGCGCAGTTAATCCGTACCAGCGGCCCGGCAGACCTGGGTGACAGATAGTGCAGCCAGCGCGCCGCCACATCTTTGCCCACCCCGGTTTCGCCCGTCAGCAACACCGGCGTATCCATGTTCGCCAGCCGCCGCAGCCTGGCCCGCAGGCCGGTGATCGCCGCCGAGATTCCCAGCAGCGGAGGCAGACCGGCTTCCCTCCCGACCGCGTCCATTGCTTCGGGTAATTCCCGCAGCGCCTCCGGCCGGGCGATCCATTGGGAGGTTTCGGCCCGCATCTCCGGCTGCATAAAAATAGTTTCAGGCATAGTCTGTCCCCAGGTACCCGGCACCCGTAGAGGCAAACCTATCGCGGCTGGATTTCGATTGCAATTCCCCCCAACGAGGGGGGGGATCTGACTTGCATGGCTGT
>JAKATS010000260.1 GCA_021818645.1 Acidobacteriota bacterium
GGCCGGAGTCGCGGCGGCGGCGGCGCTGGCCCGCCTGGGGTATGCGGCAACTTTGTATGACCGCAATCCGGGCCTGGGCGGGTTGAACACCTATGGCATCGCGGCGTACAAATCCCGCGCCGATGAGAGCCTGCGCGAGCTGAACTGGCTGCGGCGCCAGTTGGGTTTCGAATTGCGGATGGCAGTCGAAGTCGGCCGCGACATCAGCCTGGAAACGCTGGAGAAAAATGCCGATGCCATCCTGATCGCCTGCGGCCTCGGAGATAGCGAGCGGCTCAGCCTGCCGGGAGCGGAGCTGGCCGGCGTGCTGACTGCCATGGAATTCATAACTCCCACCAAAACCCGCCCCTGGCGCGAACTGCGGGTCGGCCGGAGCGTGGTCGTGGTGGGCGCTGGCAATACCGCGATTGACGTGGCCACGGCGGCCCGCCGCCTGGGAGCCGGGGAAGTGACCATTCTCTACCGCCGCGGCGAGGCGGAGCTGCCGGCCTTTCGCTATGAGTACGAACTGGCGCTGCGCGATCAGGTGAAGTTTCTCTGGCATGCCCGGCCGGTTCGTATCCTGGGGGAAAATGGTCAGGTGACCGAAGTCGAATGCCGGCGCACGCGGCTGCAGGGTGCCGGGCGTGCAGCCCGGGTGGAGGACATTCCCGGCTCCGAGTTTCGGCTCGCCGCCGATCAGGTGGTTGCGGCCATCGGCCAGTCGCCGCTGGCCAAGCTGCTGACAGGTCTGCCCGGCGTGACATTGCGGCAGGGTCGGGTTCAGGTCAATCCCGAAAACTATCAGACCCGGAACCCGCGCTATTTTGCCGCCGGCGACTGCGTCAACGGCGGCGCCGAGGTGGTGGATGCGGTCGCGGAAGGTATGGCCGCGGCGCGCGGCATTCATGCATGGCTTTCCCGCGCTCAGCCTTGACCGGCAAGATCGTAGGCCATACGGAAGTTCATTGAACCATGTCGTTGGAAATCAATTTCGCCGGCATCCGCAGCCCCAATCCCTTCTGGCTGGCTTCCGGCCCGCCCACCAATACTCTGGGGCAGGCGGTGCGGGCGTTGGAAGCCGGCTGGGGCGGCGTGGTCTGGAAAACCATCGGCGAACCGGTGGTCAATACCGTCTCGCGCTATGGCGGCCTTGACCGGGGGCGCGAAAAGCTCATCGGCTTCAACAATATCGAGCTGATCAGCGACCGGCCCGCGGAAGTGAACCTGCGCGAAATGGCCGAGGCCAAGCGGCGGTTTCCGCGGCATGCCGTGATCGCTTCGCTCATGGTGGAATCGCGCCGGGAAGCTTGGCATGAGATCGTCAAGCGCGCCGAAGACACCGGCTGCGACGGTCTGGAGCTGAATTTCGGCTGTCCGCATGGCATGAGCGAGCGCGGCATGGGCGCCGCGGTGGGCCAGGTGCCCGAATATACGGAAATGATCACGGCCTGGGTGAAAGAGGCGGCGCGCACCCCGGTGATCGTTAAATTAACCCCCAATATCACCGATGTGGCGCGCCTGGCCGAAGCCGCCGCCCGCGGCGGCGCCGACGCCATCTCGCTGATTAACACCATCAACAGCATCATCGGCGTGAATCTCGACACCCTCGAGCCGCTGCCCACCGTCGGCGGCCTGGGCACCCATGGCGGCTACTGCGGTCCCGCCGTCAAGCCGATTGCGCTCAACATGGTCGCCGCCTGCGCGCAAAAGGTCAAAATTCCCATCTGCGGCATTGGCGGCATCGCCACTTGGCGCGATGCCGCCGAGTTCATCGCCCTCGGCGCGGGTACGGTGCAGGTTTGCACCGCGGTCATGCATTATGGTTTCCGCATCGTCGAAGACCTGTGCGACGGGCTGGAACAGTATTTACAGCGCCGGGGGCTGGCCGGGGTGGACCAGTTGCGCGGCGTGGTGACGCCCAGAATTACCGATTGGGGTCACCTCGATTTGAATTACAAAATTGTGGCCCGCATTGATGCCCGGAAATGCATCGGCTGCCATCTCTGCTATATTGCCTGCGAAGATGGCGCTCATCAGTGCATCGAACCCAATCTCGGGCCCGGCATGGAGCGCGCCCAGTTGCATCCCCGGGTCAGCTATCCCGCCGGAATGCGCGTCCCGCGGGTACGGGAAGACGAATGCGTGGGCTGCAATCTCTGCGCCCTGGTCTGCCCGGTCGAGGGTTGCATTGAAATGGCGCGGGTGGAAAACGGGCTGCCCTTCGAGAGCTGGTCTCAACGGCAAGCGAAGGGTTGCGGAACTTCATAGGGTGGTCTGCCCCGGAAAGTTAAACAGGTGAGGGCCCTGGCGCAGATTCGGCGTGGGGCGCAAAATCTTTAGGTTTTGTATGCCATGTATAGGTCCGTGCCAGAAAAATAAAATGGCCCTGCCGTTATGGATGTGTCACTCGCGGTATTTATAATTTCTTCAACTTAGAGCATATTGCCGATGTCCCGGCGATGGAGATTATTTACAAAGCACTGCTTGTTTTCATACAGGCTGGATATTTCGTGCTCGCTGCGCATGTGGTAAGCATGCATTGTGGAGTACATTAACGGAGTAATTCCGCGGAGGGAAATGTTTATGTGGCGTCGTCCGTCATGGCTATGTGCTTTGGTGCTCATCATGATGACTTCAGCCGTAAGGGCATTCATGGTGCCCGTGGGTCGAATCGAAATCATGTCATTGCTTGCCAGCAGGATTCCGGGAAGTGAATTGGCGATGATGGTTCGGCACGATGGTGTCAGCTTCCAAGTGACTGCGGGATTTAAGGGACAGCTTGCACAGGCGGCGGGCAACGATATCACAATTGCCGAACTTGACTCAGCGTTGGCAGCGGCGCACATCGTGCATGTGCAATCAGATTTGTCGCATGTGAAGCAGATTCTTGCGGTGTTAACCCATGGTTCTCAACTCATGCGCGCCGGGTCACCCTGGGACTATTACCGGGCGGAATTGCAGTTTCGAAAAGCATTATCACTGGATCCGGCTAATCCGTGGTTGTTGCTTCCTTTAGGTGCAGCGTTAACTGAGGAATACATGCCGGAAGCGGGTGAACGGAAAATCCGTCAAGCCCTCGAAGCCATGCCCAATGTGGCGTCAATTCATATTCTGCTGGCTTGGGCCCTCATGGGTGAGGGTCGAAAACGCGCGGCCATCGCTGAATTGCATATCGCCGTTCAGGATGAGCCATTGTCGGGTTATGTGTATGTCAAATTGGCGGAAGGTCTGATATTTGTACATGATTTTTCTTCTGCGGAACATGAGTTGAAGCAGGCATACAAGCGGAATCCTTCGGATGCATGGACTTTGATGAATATGCTCGGGGTCATCTTGTATGCGTCAGGCGACTTTAATAATGCCGTCGTCATCTTGCGTCGCACGGTTGCCCTCAATCCGCCTGATCCGAAGACCTATATTGATCTCGCCATGGTTTTGCAGAAAAGCGGTCATCTTCATCACGCAATAAAGGTATTGCGTTCAGCTTTGAACCATTTGCCTGGTTCCGTTCTCCTCCATTACCAGTTGGCGGAATTCATGATGTCGGCCCGCCAGGATGCGGCCGCAACTCGGCAATTTGAGCAATGCTTGCGTCTGAATCCGAATTTCGCTTATGCCTATTCGGAGCTTGGCTACATTCAGAAGCATCATGGGCATCTCAAGGTTGCGATTTCCGACTATCGCAAAGCGATTCAACTTCAACCGAAATTGGCGGTTGCGCATGCGAATCTGGCTGTCGCGTTATTAGCTGCCGGACAACATGCAGCCGCTGATAAGGAAATGCTGGCCGCTTATGAGCTGGATCCAAATAATCCGATTATTGATAAAGGTTTTTCTCGTTTGCCTGAACGTTATAAGGAATTGACGACGCAGCCGGTTGGCATCGTACATCCTCCGAGTGTGCGTTCAGGAAAAGCGCTTTGGCCATATTTTCTCTATTGGCTTGCGCCTGGTGGGCAGCGTATACCTCTGGAGATCGAAGCGTTTCATGCGTATGGAAAACCGAAATTCTTCGGCGGTATAAATGGCTTTATATATGTTATTGGAGAAAAATCTACAGTTCGGTTACCGGCAACTGCCGGTCTGAGCTTTGTGATGCGTACGAATGGGACGAAACATTTGGGTTTCCGTTTATTACGGTTACATCCCAAAAATGGTTGGAGAAGTCTGCATATGAAATCGCATGTGGTTCCCACAATCAATTCAAGCCGGCCCGGAGTTCTTCAGTTCACAGAAAGTAAACAGGATCATTTCTTACGACTCTCAATCCCTTATGTCCTTGTTCCTGGTCAATATTGTTTTAGCGCCGCGCTCAAAATGGGCATTGACATGTTTTGCTTTGCCACTTATTGAATGGGTGGCTTGGTAACCCGGTTGTTTTCCGTAGTGGCAATTCTGGGTCGGGTGCCGGGTTACCGGTTTTTACCCGGCACCCGATAAATCTCTGAATATAAAAGACTTGTAATTTTTCGGCGCCGGGCTGAAAACCCCTCCTGGCACCCGCTAT
>JAKATS010000025.1 GCA_021818645.1 Acidobacteriota bacterium
GGCTGAGCCTCTGGGATTACGATCGCAAATTCCTGACCTCAATCGCCAGCGAGCCGGCCGAGACTGGCCCGCAAATGCAGACCCTGCGGACCATTCTGCATATTCTGCGCGCCACCTATTGCGGCACCCTGGCCTGTGAGTTCATGCATATTCAAAATCTGGATCGCCGGCTCTGGCTGCAGCGTCGGCTGGAGCCGGCACAGGCGCATTGGCCGCTGTCCACGCCGCAAAAACGCCGGCTGCTGGAAAAACTCTCCGCCGCGGAAGCCTTCGAGCGGCTGCTGCATTCGCGCTATATCGGCCATAAGCGATTTTCTCTCGAAGGTGCCGACAGCCTGATTCCCGCTCTCGATGGCCTGCTGTCGCGCGCCGCCTCCGATGGCATGCAGGAAGTGCTGCTCGGCATGGCTCATCGCGGGCGTCTGAATGTGCTGGTCAATATTATTGGCCAGTCCATGGCGGCCATGCTGTCCCGCTTCGAAGATATCGATCCTGAAAGCGTGCAGGGCTCGGGCGACGTCAAATATCATCTGGGCGCTGAAGGCATTTATCGCACCCAGGATCGCGAACTGCGGCTCTGGCTGGCGCCCAATCCCAGCCATCTGGAAGCCGTGGATCCCATGCTGGAAGGCGCGGCGCGCGCCCGCCAGGAATTGCTGGGTGATGCCGAAGGCCGCCGCGTGCTGCCGGTGCTGATTCATGGCGATGCTGCTTTTGCCGGCCAGGGTGTGGTGGCGGAAACCCTGAACCTGTCGCAGCTCGATGGCTATTCCGTCGGCGGGACGTTGCACATCATTGTCAATAACCGCATTGGCTTTACCACCGCCCCGGGCGCGGCTCGCTCCAGCCTCTATTGCACCGATGTGGCCCGCATGGTGCAGGCGCCCATTTTTCACGTCAACGGCGATGACCCCGAAGCGGCCGAGCGCGGCCTGCATCTGGCCTTCGACTATCGCAACCAATTCCATGGCGACGTTGTAGTGGATATCGTCTGCTATCGCCGCCACGGCCACAATGAAGGTGATGATCCCAGCCTTACCTTGCCGGTTCTCTATCGCAACATTGAGCACCACCCCACCCCTCGCGCCATCTACGCCGCACAACTGGAGCGCGAAAAAGTTATCGCGCCAGGCGAAGCCGATGCCATCCTGAATTCCGAACGCGATAAGCTGAACGCCCGCCCGCCCTCGCCGGCGGCCAATTCCCCGTCCGCCCCCGCGGCCGAAGCCTCGCTGCATGCTGTGCCATCCGCTCCGGCCACGGCCGTGCCAGCGGATCGCCTGCGCGAAATCGCCCGTAACCTGGCGGCCACGCCCGCGGATTTCACTATTCACCCCAAACTGAAACCTTGGCTGGAAAAGCGCACTCACGCGGTGGCCGAAGCGCAATATATAGACTGGGCTCTGGCCGAGTCGCTGGCCTTTGGCAGCTTGCTTCTCGACGGCGTTCCCATCCGCCTGACCGGGCAGGACACAGCCCGCGGCACCTTCAGCCAACGCCATCTCACGCTGGCCGACTACCATTCCGGAAATTTATTCACTCCGCTTGAGCACCTGCCCGGGCGCCGGGCCGATTTCGCCGTTCACGACAGCCTGCTTTCGGAAGAAGCCGCCCTCGGTTTTGAATACGGCTATTCCACCATTCATCCCACGGCTCTGGTTTTATGGGAGGCCCAGTTCGGCGACTTCGCCAACGGCGCCGAAGTCATCATTGACCAGTTTCTGGCTGCCGCGTATTCCAAGTGGGGGCGCACCAGCGGCATCACGTTACTCCTGCCGCACGGCTACGAAGGCCAGGGGCCGGAACACTCGAGCGCCCGGCCGGAGCGTTTCTTGCAGCTCTGCGCGGAAAACAACCTGCGCATCGCCAACTGCACCAACTCAGCCCAATATTTTCATCTCTTGCGCCGTCAGGGGCTTTCCTCCGCGGCCTCGCCCGATTCTCGCCGGCCGCTGGTGATCCTTACGCCTAAAAGCCTATTGCGCTCGCCCGCCGCGGCCAGTCCCCTTTCCGACTTTACCCAGTCGGGGTTTGCGCCTGTGCTGGGCGAAACCGATACGAATATTCAGGCTGCCCAGTGCCGCCGGGTGCTTTTGTGCAGCGGCAAAATCTACTACGAACTCGCCGCCCGGCGACGGGAACGCAACGATCCCGCGACCGCGATCGTGCGGGTGGAACTGCTCTATCCTTGGCCGCAGGCCGCCCTTAAAACCGCCCTGGCTGGCTTTCCCCATGAGACCGCCTGCCTCTGGGTGCAGGAAGAACCGGAAAACATGGGCGCCTGGAATTACGTGGCCCAGCGCTGGCCGGGGCTGCACATAGGCGAAATTCAATATGTCGGGCGGGCGGAAGCGGCCAGTCCCGCTACCGGCTCGCTCCGCCGCCATCAGAAAGAACAACAAACGTTGCTCGACCGCGCTTTTGCCGATTGAAGCTGGCAGGTTGAAGCGGCGAAGCCCGCAATGCTCTGCCATTACGCTGCCAGGCTCTTCGACGGCCGTTCTTCCGCTCCTTTAATAGGGATGCGCCGGGGTAACGCCGCTTCCGCCAGCGGCAGCTTCACTTCTAGCACTCCATTTTTATAATCCGCCTCGACCTGATCGGCCTTCACCCCTTCCGGCAGCGGGATAGTGCGCTGGAAACCTCCGTAATGGAATTCCTGATAGAAATAATTGTTGTCTTCGGTTTTTTGCGATTCCTTGCGTTCCCCGCTGATCGTCAGCTGGCCGTTGTGGACCTGCAGATTCACATCCTTGGGATCCACGCCGGGCAAGCCGACGCGTACATGATAATTGCGGTCCTTGACATAGCATTCAATCGCCGGCATCCAGGAAACGTCGCGGCCCGTCTCACTGGCGCCCAGCGGCTGAAAGAAACGGGAAAAGATATTATCAAAGCTATTGCGAAAATCGAGCATATCCTGCCAGAAAGGATCCCGGCGAGTGATACCCATTTGCGCCATAACGCACCTCCAATTGGAAATTCTCAGATTCGATCCATTCCGGATCTGCACTTATTGGACGCACAAATCCCCGATTTGGCTTCATGATCGCGGTCACTCGCAAAGGCTTTCGCGATACCGCTTACCGTACCCACACATATGCATCAAACTCCCGCAGCGTAGCGAACCCAAAACTTTCATAGAGCCGCAGCGCGGCGGAATTTTCCGCGCTGACCGTCAGGGACCAGGCTTGGCAGCCGCTGCTGCGCAAGGCGGTGCGCGCCTGCAGCAATAGCCGCCGTCCCAGACCCTGCCGCTGGGCGCCCGGCCAGACGCAGAGCTGAGTGATATGTGTCACGTCGGGCATGATCCGGGAACATAAAATCAACCCGTGCAGCCGCTCCGACCCCATCTCCATCCAGGAAGCGCCGGCATCAAAGAAGCCGCAGCCCGGAAAGCGCACCAGATTATGCAAAAACCGCAATGCGCCGGCCCGGGTGCGGTAATGATCGTTAATCATGGCATCCACGCTGCCGGTATAGGCTTCCACAATCAGTTGCGCGGCAGCTTCCATGGCCTCGCCCGACCAGGGGATAAGTTCCTGGGCCGGGCTGTCATCCGGTCCGGCTGGAAGCGGCTGATACATGAACTTGCGCAGGTGCGCCGTAAATCCGGCGGCGCGAAAAACTGTACCCAGCTCGTCCGGCCGGTACGGCATGATCTGCGCCTCGATCCGCCGCAGCCCGGGAGTGGATTGCAGCGTTTCCAGTATGGCCTCGAGCAGCCGGTGCGCGCGCGCCTCGGTCCTCATCTCAGGGCGGATATACAGGTCGCCGATAACGCCCTTGCCGGAATCGTAAATAAAAAATCCGTAGCCCAGGGGTTCGCGCCCGCTGCCGGTTAATACATAACCGGAGAGCAGCCGGCTTTCCACATATTGCCGCACCAGAGTCAGCGTGCTGGCGTAGTCCCAGCGCAGCTCGCGGCGCCATTCCCGGGCCTGTTCGTTCCACAGCGGATCGAGCTGGCGAGAACGAAAATGCCGCAGATCAATGATTTCCTCTGCCATGCCGCCTGCTGATGAAAAGCTCTTTGTTTTTTGCTGCTTCGCGCCGCCATTATAAAGGAACAAACTGAACCGGGCTGCAAGCCGGCAGGATTTCCGTATTTTCCGGAATCACGATCCAGCCTTCAGCCCGGGCCGCGGCGGTCAGGTCTCCGGAACCATGATACGGAACCAACTCCATCTGTTCTTTGTCCCCATGCCTGACACTGCGCGCGGGTAAAAACTGCGTCAGATTGCCGGCTTTACCTTGCCATGCATCCGCCAGCCTGCATTCCCATCCAGGCAGGTGCCAGGCGCGCTCGCCCGCTCCCGCCAGCCAGGCCAGCGCCGGCAGGGCCAGCAATCGGAAGCCCAGCATGGCGCTGACCGGATTTCCCGGCAGCCCGAAGGCCAGCCGGGGGGCGGCGCCGTCGCTTCCCGGCAGCCGCGCCAGCACCGCCGGCCGGCCGGGGCGAATCCGGACCGAGATCGGA
>JAKATS010000069.1 GCA_021818645.1 Acidobacteriota bacterium
CTCACGCAACACCGCCGCGATCACTTCGCCCGGAGCTACGGGTTGGAAGTTGAATCGGGTATTTCCGCTTTTCAGCGCGGCATACTCCAGCACCTGTTCGATCATGCGCGTCAGCCGGCGACCCTGATCGCGAATGGCGGCGCCATAGCGCCGGATCCCGGCATCGTCGCGCACCACCCCTTCCGCCAGGTTATCGGCCGCGCTGGCAATCACCGCCAGGGGGGTTCGCAGCTCATGGGTAACTCCGGCGACAAAATCCAATTGCCTGCGGGCCAGCTTGCGGGCGCGGTCGGCTTCCCATGCCAGCAGTCCCAGACTGGCGGCCAGAATGGCCAGAATGCCGAATCCCAGCAGCAGATTGCGCCGCCGGCCCGCCGCCAGCAATGCTTGCAGGCGGTTGGGGCGAGGCTGTATCACCAGCAATACCACGCCATTGATGGCGCCCGGAGCCGACCAGTAACCGTTCGGAAACGGCCGCGGCCGGCGCGGTCCGGGATGACGCAGTTGCAGAATGATGCGACGCACGCCCCAGAACAGCGGTGCCGGACGCAGCAATACATACCGCACCGTCGCGGGTCCATACCAGACCGGCATCATGCCCACGCGCATCCAGCCGGCTTTGACATTCGGCGAGCCAATCCAGATGCGGTACTCGCGTCGCCACTGGGTTCCCAACTCGATGCGCATAACAGCCGGCAGCAGATTTTTAACGTAGCTCGGCCGCATGTCCGTCATCAAAATCACCGGAGCCGCAATATCGGCTGCGCCGCTGTGTCGCGGAGTTTGTGTTGGCGGAAACCGTATCCGGGTGAGCGACTGCAGGACCCCGACCTGAATCGGCCCGAAACTGCCGAAAATCATGGCCCGTGGATTCCTTCGGGGATGGCCTCGCGGACCGCGTGTAACCCCGAATTTCCAGCGCCGCCAGGGTCCGTGGATGCCGCTCCAGGCAAATAACTGGGGTGGGCCGCCCGGATGTGGCCAGGTAAGGATGAACCGTTGCAGCACTCCGCCCGGCAGGGCGGAAGCCAGAGCGCGCCCCAACCGGTCCGGCGGGGTGGGACGGGTGCGAAATGCTTGCAGATAGGGTCGAGCCACCGCCGGCAGGCTGGCGGTCAACTGTCGCAGGCTCTGGCCAATGTCTCCGCTGATTCGTACTGCGGCGATATGCAGTTGCCGATGTTCCCGTTGGGCCTCTGCCTGGCTGATCTGGTTTACCCAGTGATACTGCAAAACGCCCAGCAGGATCAGCAGGCTGGCCAGACCCAATGCGGCAATCCATATTCCAGCCCGGGCGGATTTTTTGGCAAACACCCACTGCATGCGCCTAATTATTCATGAGCGCGCCCGCCGGAGGAAGACCCTTTTTGGGCTTTTAACCGCTTTTAACAAATTCTTTGCCCAGTATTAACAGATTTGCCTTGAGTACAGTCATTCTTGGCTCCCCCTCAAGCCTGTAAAAATTAATTTTATTGATTTTAAAGGGCTTAGCTATTTCATTGGCGGATTGGGGCAAGATGATTGAGTTCATATGTACACATTTTTCGATTGTTGAGTGCGTTCCGCGAGCTATTTAACCGCTTTAACAAATTCTTTGCCAGACGTTAACCTTTGTCTCGCTTCAATTCGATAACCTGTTATACCGGCTTTCGTATTTACAAAAGAAAGCCATTTCAGGAGCCGAGAATGAACCGCAGCCTCAGAATCTCTTTTGCCATCGCCTGGAGTCTGGCCGGGTGTCTGTTGGTCCAGGCCCAAACCGCGCCTCCTCCGCCGCCGCCGCAAAGTCAGGCGATACTGGCCGCCGCGCGGGCAGCGCTGGCCTCGCCGGGAGCGGCGTCGCTCAAAAGCCTGGAACTGCGGGGCAGGTTTCGCACGCAGCCCATCGGCGGCAACCGGCAGCAACAGGGCAAATTAACCGTGCGGTTCCTGCTGCCAGGTGATTACCAGCGCCGCATGAATCTGCATCTGCGCTTTGGCAATATCAAGATCGTCCAAACCCTGAATCAGGGCAAAGTCTGGACTCAGCGCCAGTTCCCCGGCGGCGGACCCATGATGTTCATGCGCCGTGGCGGGCCCGGAGGCAAGCTGACCCCGGCGCAGCGCAAAAAAATTCAGGCTCGCATGCGCCGCCGGATGCGGCAAAATCTGCTGCGCCAGGCCGCCCGGGAGCAGTTGATGTACCTTTTGCTTCCCGGCCCCGGCGCGGTCACCCATTTTGCCGGGATCGCGCGTGCTCCCGATGGCACCGTCGCCGACATGGTGCAAGTGACCGGCGCTGATGGCGGCCAGACTACCCTGTTTATCAACCGTGCCAATCACCGGCTCTTGATGGCCGGCTATAACGGAATCGTTCCCCAGGCTCCTCCCGGCGGCTCTGGCCGCCGCGGTCCCTGGGCGCAAATGCGCCGGCAAGCCGGCCGGCCCGGCGGTTTCACCCCGCCCGCGCCACAGCCTATTCAGGTTCATTTTTCCCATTGGCGCCGGGTGCGCGGGTACTGGCTGCCCTTCCGTATCACCGAAACCTCGCAAGGCAAAACTTTTTCGGAGTTTGATGTAAAAAAAGCCCGGCTGAACTCAGCCCGGATCACCCCCCAGCTCTTTGTGAAGAAAAAATCCTGAAAGCCCGCCATGAAATTTTTTGGATTTTATAAATTTCGTATTCCGGCGCCCAGAACTCTGGGTGCTTCCCGTCTGAGTTCTGTGATGCTGGGTATGATTCTGGCCGGCCTGGGCTGGGCCGGGCCGCACTTGCAGGCGCAGGCACGCGGTCCGCGCGCCAGCCTGGTTCTGACCACCCTCGATCCCAGCGGCGCACGGGTGCCGCTGGCCGGGATTGAAATCCTGCCGGCCAACGGGTCGCCGCCCGCGCTGGCCACCGGGCTCGGGACTCGCCATGGCGTGGCGACAATCGCGAATTTACCCACCGGCAACCTGCGTCTGGAAATTCGCGCCGCCGGATTCGAGCCGCGGGTCATGCCTATCCGTCTGCACGCCGGTGTCAATCGGATCAAAATCCATTTGGCGTTGGCCGCGGTCGAGCAGTCGGTCACCGCCCAGACCAATTCTCTGGCCAGTCTCACCAGTGCCGGCAGCCGGGCATTCTCTCTGGTCTTAACCCCCAAACAGATTCAGCAGCTGCCCGATGACCCGGATCAGTTTGAACAGGCGCTGCAGGCCATGGCCGGTCCGGCTGCCGGCCCGCTAGGCGCCACCATGGTGGTGGATGGTTTTGCCGGCGGTCAACTGCCGCCCAAATCCCAGATTCAGCAGATCATTTTCCACATGAATCCGTTTTCCGCCGCCAATCACACCGCGACCGGCATCCGAATTGAAATTATCACCAAGCCCGGGGTTGGCGCCTGGCACGGCCAGGCCGGGGCGGGTTTTCGCGGCACCCGCTTTGACGCCCGCAACGCGTTTTCTCCCGTGGCCACCCCCGAAGCCTATCGGCGGGGGGAAATTGACATGCAGGGCCCGCTCGAAGCGCATCAAAGTTCGGTGTTTTTCTCGCTGCGCGATATGCCCATCTATCAATCCACCACCATCCTGGCCAAAGCGCCCGCCAGTCTTTGCACCGGAGGTTCGCTGCAGGTGATTGACGGCAATTGTCAGGGCATCGAAATTCAGCCTTCGCGCGAAGTCTATGGTCGGGTGCAGGTGAATCAGGCCCTGAGTTCGACGCAAATCATGCGGGCTGAATACCAGCGCAACTATACCTCGGCCGATGAGCAAGGCGTGGGCAATTTCAATTTGCCTTCGCGCGCCACCTATGACAGCAGTCTGGAAAATTTAATTCGCATCTCCCTGACCGGCTCCTACGGCAGCCATGCCGTCAACCAGATGCGATTTCAGGCGGATTGGCAAAACAGCAACACCGGTTCTTCCACCCTGGCGCCCTCGTTGAACGTCAATGGCGCGTTTAATGAAGGCGGGGCGCAGGCCCAGACAGCGGCCAGTCAGGATGATTGGCAGTTGGATGATGCTTTCGATTATTCATTCGGACATCAGGTGCTGCACGCCGGCCTGCGCTGGAATCAGGGCCTTTTTCAAAATGAAAATGTTTCCAACCAGCTTGGCTCCTTTACCTTTGCCAGCTATGCCGATTTTCTGGCCGGCAAGCCCAGCCTGTTCACCCGGCGCGTGATTCGCAATCCCCTCATCGGATACAGATTCACGGAATGGGCCGGCTATATTCAGGATGACTGGCAGCCGCGCGATGATCTGTCGTTCAGTCTGGGCCTGAGGTATGAAGGCCAGAGCCATGTCCGGGACAATCTGGGGTTAGATCCCCGTTTTATGGCCACCTGGGCGCCCTTTCCCGATCATAAAACTGTGCTTCGTCTCGGTTTAGGTATTTTTCGCGATTGGTTCGCGCCCGGCGACTACAGCGATACCCTGCTGGAAAATGGAATCTCTCAATACGATCTCACCATTCTCGATCCCAGTTATCCGAATCCGTTTAGATCGGA
>JAKATS010000343.1 GCA_021818645.1 Acidobacteriota bacterium
CCCTACCCCCCCGGGGGGGGGGGGGGGGGGGGGGGGGGGGGTTTTCAAAGGCGCGGGCGATCAGGCCGGGATGATGCTTGCTGCGGGCATTGATCTGCTCAAACAGGCGGGCGAAGGCATGGGGATCGTAGCCAGTTTCGTACATATACTCAACCCCGAGAAAATCGGCCCGGCGCTCGTCGGTACGGGAGAATTTCAGAAACGAAAGGGGAATGGCCAGACCGGCCAAGGTGCGTCCGGCAAAGCCGCCGATGCCGCCTACGAACCAGAGCGGCAGGGTGGCATAGTTGACCAGCTGCGCTTTGGTCATCTGGCGGGTGCCGTCGCGATTGGCCACATGCGCGATTTCGTGGGCCATGACGCCGGCCATTTCCGCTTCATTGCTGGCGGCGAGGATCAGGCCGGTATCGATAAAAAAATAGCCGCCGGGCAGGGCCTCGGCGTTAATCTGCGGCGACTGCAACACGTAAACCGTAAAAGGGACGTGGGCATCGGAGTGGCGCACCAGATTCTGGGCCACCCGGTTGACGTATTCATCAATCTGCGGGTCGCGCATCAGACGGGCGGTGCTGGTGACCTGCTTGGCCAGCATTTTGCCCAGCGCGATTTCCTTTTGCAGCGAGTAAAAATCCAGACCTTTGCCCACCCCGCGGTGGCCGATAGTGCTGAGGTTTTCCAGGCTTTTCAGGCTCTGGGCCCGGGCGGGTACAGCGGCCAGCCCGGTGCAGAGAAAAAGGAAGCCGGTCCATGCGAAGATGCGTTTCATGGCGGATGTCCCCCGGGGCGCAACCCAGTATGATTTGATTATATTCCGCATGGGAGCAGCCGTCTGCAAGCTTCAAGATAAGAACGTGGCGGAGCCACTTTTCTTGCTTCGCCGTTCCGGCGTTGGGCCCCGGTGAGCCCATTCCACTGCGCAGGACGGGGGCCCCGGGCCGGCTATTATCTCAGATAGCCCCGCAGCGACTCGACCGGCGCGGGTGAGGAAAGTGTAGCTTCCAGCCATGGCCAACCATCGGATGAGCGGCATGAACCTGAATCCACGGAATTTAAGACACGGGCTAGCGGGAGCGGCGATATGGGCGGGGCTGATGGGCTGGGCCTGGGCGCAGAGCGCGTTTGTGCCGCCGGTGCAGGCGCCAGAGTTTCCCCCTCCAGGCGCGCATGTTTCCGGCACCACCTGGATTCATTCCCCGCCGCTGACCCTGCAGCGGCTGCGCGGGCAGGTGGTGCTGATTGACTTCTGGGAATACACCTGCATCAACTGCATACGGACGCTGGCCACCAACGAACGCTGGTACCGGGAGTACCACAAATACGGCTTCACCATCATCGGCGTGCATGACCCGGAATTCGACATAGCCTACACCGGCCAGGACGCGCGCCGGGTGGAACGGGACCCGCTGGCGGCGGCGCGCATATCGTTCGGCACCACGCGGGCGGAAAACGTGCGCAAGGCGGTGCGGCGGTTTCATATCAATTACCCGGTGGTGGTGGACGACTGGTTTCAGATCTGGTCGGCGTATCACAACCAGAGCTGGCCGAACCGCTTTCTGATTGATGCCCGGGGACGGCTGCGCTATAACGTGGTGGGCGAAGGGCATGACGGCTGGCTGGAGGGAAAAATCCGCAAGCTGCTGCGCGAGGCGCACCCGGGGCTGAAGTTTCCCGCGCAGATGAAGATCCGACACGAGCCGTTCGCGTATGCGCCGGGCTGCGGCATACCGACGGACGAAATGTATATCGGCAACTGGTACGGACGCGGAGTGCTGGCCAACCGCCAGGGCTACCATAACGGGCAGACGCTGTTTTACCATCTGCCGGCGCGGGTAGGGGATGGGCGGGCGGTGCTCAACGGGCGATGGGAAAGCGACCGCAACGGCATGATCTTTCGCGGCCAGCCGCGCAAAACGCCGGCCGGACGGGCCGCGGCGGCGGCGCTGGGCAAAGCCACGGGCGAGCTGGAAATGAAATATCACGCCCGCCAGCTTTATGCGGTGATCAACGTGGCGCACGGGCATGCGGAGCGGGTGTATATCCGGCAGGACGGCCGGGACCTGACGCACCAGAATGCCGGCGTGGATGTGAGATGGGACCGGCACGGCCACAGCTACCTGCAAATTCATACCGCGCGGCTTTATTACCTGACCGCGAACCCGAGCTTCGGCCAGCACACAGTGCAGCTGTTTCCCACCGCGCCGGGCGTGACCTTCAATTCGTTTACCTTCGGCAATAACTGCCAGACCCGGTTTCCCCACTGGAAGGGATGAACGGGCGAACAAGATTCGGCGCTCATTCATCCCTGAACGGCTGCAGAACACCCCCGCAGGACGCACTCAGCCGAATTGCAGTTGCCTAAAGCTCGATTGCAAACAGCTTGCGGCGCGAGGCGGCGCCGTGCAGCAGGCGGATGCGGGACTGCGGCAGGGAGAAATGATCGGCCAGCAGACGCTGCAAACTCGCGTTGGCCTTGCCGTCCGCGGCGGGAGCGTGCAGCCAGACTTCCAGGCAGTTTTCCCCGGCCGCTTTGATTTCCTGCCGCTTCGACCCGGGATGAACGCGGACTGCGATCTTCATGGAAGCATCCTGAAAATCAGGCATTCCAGACGGCGGGACTGTCCAGGCTGAGGGCGATGACGTCCCAGACCTGATGCAGCTCGGCGTCGGTGATGCGGTACGGAGGCAGAACGTAGATGACATTGCCGAGCGGACGCAGCAGCACACCGTGATCCAGATAAAACTGCCGCAGGCGGGGACCGCACGCGGCCAGATAATCATAGTCCTGACGCAGCTCGACGGCGGCGACGACGCCGATCTGGCGGGTATCGCCGACGCGGGGATGAGCGCGCAGCGCCTGCAGGCGTTCCTGGTGAATCGCCTCGATTTGCCCGACCCGGCGCAGGACGGGCTTTTCGGCAAAGATTTGCAAACTGGCCAGCGCCGCGGCGCAGCCGAGCGGGTTGGCGGTGAAAGAATGGCCATGAAAAAAGGCGTGCTCGGGCCGGGGGCTGAGAAAAGCCTGATACACCGCCTCGGTGGTCACGGTGGCGGACAGGGGGAGAAAGCCTCCGGTGAGGCCCTTGGAAAGACAGATGATGTCGGGCGTGATGCCGGCCAGTTCGCAGGCGAACATGGCGCCGGTGCGGCCGAAGCCGGTGAGGACCTCATCGGCGATGAGCAGCACGCCGTACTGATCGCAAAGACGGCGGACGCCGGCTAGAAATTCGCGCGGGTGCACGATCATGCCGCCCGCGCCCTGCAGCAAAGGCTCGACGATCACGGCGGCAATCTGGCCGGCCTGGGCGGCGAGCAGGGTTTCCATCGGCTGCAGACAGTCAATCTCGCAGGCGGCGCGGGAGAGGCCCACAGGACAGCGGTAACACCAGGCGGCGGGGGCGCGCAGCACGGGAAACAGCAGCGGCTGGAAATCAGCGGTGAAATACGAGGGCGCGCTGACCGACATGGCGGCGACGGTGTCGCCATGATAGGCGTGCTCGAGGGCGAGAAAGCGGGTGCGCGCGGGCTCCCGGCGCAGGCGCCAGTATTGCAGCGCCATTTTGAGGGCCACCTCGACGGCGGTGGAACCGTTATCGGAATAGAAGACCCGGCTGAGGCCGGCGGGCAGAATTTCGGTGAGGCGCGCAGCCAGCTCGGCCGCCGGGCGATGGGTGCAGCCGGCAAAGATCACCTGTTCCAGTTCCCGCGCCTGCCGGGCGATGGCGTCCACAATGGCCGGCTCGGCATGGCCGTGCAGGGTTACCCACCAGGAGGCGATGGCATCGAGATAACGGCGGCCGTCTTCGGCGATGAGCCAGGCGCCTTCGCCGCGCGCGATGGCCAAGGGCGGCGGGGCGCTGTACATCTGCGTATAGGGATGCCATACGGCGCGCTGATCCCAGGCCAGCGTGGAGGGCGCCGGGCCGTTTACCGGAGACGACATCAACCATGATTGTGACAAAAAAGGCAGCCAATTTCCGGCGCGGCATCAGCCGCCGCGACCGATGGATCAAACCAAGGGCAGCCAGTTCTGCCAGCGACACGATTTTTCCGGGATACCGAAGTATCTTCTCATCCGCCGTGATCAGCGTGCAGGATCCGGCCTGGGCCTGCGCCACCTATCCGGCTAATAGGGCCGTTGGTATTGCGTGATCACCGGCCAATGATCGGTGCGAAAAGGGCCGGCGGGAAGATGATCGCGGTTGAACAGAGTAGCATCCGGAGCCGATTCCCAGTCATAGCGGACCTGCAGCGGATGCGAGACCGCCGGGGAAGAAACGATCACCGCATTGCCTTCAATGCGGGCCCGTGCCCAGTGCCACTGGCGATCCTTACCGGCAATCGCAAATCCCCGCAGTTGCTTCCCCCGCACCACCAACCCGCCATCGGTGTGGTTAAAGCGCAGGCGAATGGCATGGGCAAGGCGCTGGATGGACGCAAGTACAG